>JAAYEJ010000062.1 GCA_012728835.1 Candidatus Brocadiaceae bacterium
GACGTCCAGCGCCGGACCACCCCTGGCGCCAAGGCTACCAGAACATGCCCGCGCATTTATAGCTGCGGCAACAACCGGACATTTCTATCTGCCGTGTATAGCGGACATTTCTATCTGCGGTTGACAGCATGAACTGGCTACGGTGTCAACCGCAGATAGAAGTGTCCGGTCTTCGGCGGATAGAAATGTCCGCTTTCCTTCGGGTGGAAGGAGAGCGGATGGAGGGAGACCGGACATTACTATTCGCGTATGACACCCCGCGCGACGACGGGAGCGCTCGAACGGCCGGAGCCCGCCGGGAACGCGGCCGATTCCGGCGGTCAGTCTTCGGCGGCCTCGATCTCGGCCTCCCAGGCATGGTAGAAGGCCATGAGTTCGTGGCGGCCCAGCACGCCGACGACCCGCTGGGACTCGGCGTCCAGCACAGGCAGTTCGTCATACTCGGACTGCGCGAAGCTCAGCATCGCGGTCGACAGGTCGCTGTCCGTGCGCAACGGTTCCGCGTCGCGCACAACCACGTCCTTGACGATGATCAGCCGCGCGGCGTCCCTGTCGTAGAGGAGCGGCCGGACCTGGTTCAGGCCGAACATGCCGTAGTAGTCCCCCCGTTCGTCCAGGACCGGGAAGACGGTCTGCGCCGTGGATGGGATCAGGTCCATGACGTTCGACAGAGGGGCGTCAAACGGGAACGTGACGACCGGCCCCCCGCCCGGCGTCCACACTTCGCTGACCCTGTGGCCTCGGACGACGCTGAAGACGAAATCGCCCTGGTGCGCCGGCGAGTAGAGGCGCGACGGCACCTGTTCATGGTAGATGGACCAGCCGCGGCTCAGCAGGTAGGCGATGGCGGCCACCCACATCGCCGGGATCAGCAGCTCGTAGCCGGCGGTCAGCTCCGAGACCATGATGATCGTGCTCAGCGGCACCTTGGCCGCCGCCGTGAAGAAGCCCGCCATGCCCAGGATGACAAAGACGTCCGGCCGCACGACCAGCCCGGGCATCCACTGCTGGAGCAGCAGGCCCACCGCCCCGCCCAGAGTGCCGCCGATGACCATGCTGGGGCCGAAGATGCCGCCTGAGCCGCCCGCCCCGATCGTTAGGGCCGTCGTCACGATCTTGCCCAACCCGATGGCCGTCAGGATCACCAGGGCCGGCCTCAGGCCGTACTGGAATTCGCCGGCCAGCAGCCTCTGAAGGATGCCGTAGCCGAAGGACAGCACGTCCAGCGAATCCTTCTGTGCGACCGGCCCGAGGCCGGCCAGCCCATAGAAGAGGCCCAGCGCGAAGAGGCCCGTCAGAAACGCACCGAGCGCCGGCCGAATATGCGCGCGCACGTGCACGCGCTTGAAAACCCTCTGCGCCCCGTAGAAGCACCGCACGTACAGGAACGACGCGACGACCATGCAGCCCGCCAGCAGGGCGAGCGGAGCGAGCAACAGCGGGTTGTCGAACACCAGCCCCGGCTGAACGGCAAGAAGCGGCGAGAAACCGGACGGGCTGCCGAAACCGTAGGTCGTTACGAAGCCGAAGACACAGTAGGCGACGGTGCACGAGATGAACGCCGGGATCAGGGCTTCGGCCTCGAAGTCCTCGTCCCTGTAGAGGACCTCGATGGCAAAGATGGCCCCGGCCAACGGCGCCTTGAAGATGGCGGCGATCCCCGCCCCCATGCCTGCGCATAGCAGCATGCGCCGTTCGCGTGCGGAGAGCTTCAGCAGGCGGGCCAGATACGAGCCGAACCCGGCGCCGATCAGGGCGATCGGACCCTCGCGGCCCCCCGAGCCGCCGGTGCCGAGCGTCAGGGCCGAACAGACGATCTTCACCAGCGGAACGACCGGCCGGATGATGCCGCGGCCCCGGTGGTAGGCGCGGATGGCCGCGTCTGTCCCGTGCCCCTCGGCTTCCGGGGCGACTGTGTAGACGATCCACCCCGAGACCAGCCCCCCCAGGGCGACGATCACCAGGATCAGCCACGGAACGAGGCGGCCGAAGGCGGGCCGAACCTCCGAGAAGATGTCCCACTCCCCCGCCGGCCCGCCGGGACGATAGCCTGCGATGAGTTCCAGGCCGTACCGGAGCACGACGTGCGACAGCAGTTGGAAGGCCACCGCCCCCAGCCCCGCCACCACGCCGACCAGCCCGGCCAGCAGGACGACCCGTCCGACCCAACGCAAGTGCCCCGGCTCAGGATGCAGCACCCCCAGACGTCGCAGCGCAGCAGCCATCCCCCCGCACCCTGGTCCCTTCCGGCCCGCCATCAGAACAGGAACACCCGCTCGGCACCGGTGCCATTAGAATGCCCCGGCGCGCAGGTTTCAAGCATCGCCCTTGCGCGTTGATATTCGCGCTTGTCTGAGGCTATGCTGATGCCACGTCGTATCTCCCCGATGGCCACGGAAGGAGCGGTGTGCATTGAGCGCGGCGGCCAACCTACGGCACGAAGCGGCGTCTGAGCAGCAGGTCTCCATCCTGATCCCGACCTTGAACGAGGCCGAGAACATCGACCTGCTGCTGACGCGGCTGTTCGCCGTCGTTGACCCGGAGGGTCCGGTGGCCGAGATCGTGTTCGCCGACGGCGGGTCGACCGACGGCACGCAGGACCGGGTCGCCCGATGGGCCGGCGACCATGCCGTCCGGCTCGTGCAGTGCGACTCCCATCGGGGCCTGTCCGGCGACGTTCTGCAGGCGGCGGAGGCCGCCTCCGGCCAGGTCGTCGTGGTGATGGACGCCGATCTGAGCCACCCGCCCGAAGCGATTCCGTCCCTGGTGGCGCCGCTGCTCGACGGCACGCATGACATGGCCGTCGGCAGCCGATACGTGCCCGGAGGCGGCACGCCCGACTGGCCGTGGACCCGCCGCCTGTCCTCTCGTGTGGCCACGGCACTGGCCTGGCCTCTGGTGAGCGTGCGCGACCCGATGTCGGGTTTCTTCGCGGTTCGGCGCGACCACCTGCTCGAACTCGGGCAGACGGCCGCGGGCTTCAAGATCGGCTTGACCGTGCTCTCCCAGGGCGACGACGCGCTGCGGGTCAAGGAAGTGCCGATCGTGTTCCACGACCGAACGGTGGGCCGTTCGAAGTTCGGTCTGCGGGAGATCGGCACGTACCTGGCGCAGTTGCTGGCGCTGGCGGGCGCTTCCGTGCCGGGCGGGTCCGGCGGAGCGCTCCTAACGGTGGGGCTCATCGCACTCGCTGTCGATCTGGCGGTCTTCAACCTGCTGCTGACGCTGGGGCTTGGCAGGGCGGCCGCCCATCTGGCGGCGTTCGCGGCCGCCACGCTGCCGTGTGTCCCGGCGGCGCGCGGGGCGTTCGGCGGGCCTGCCGGCGGGGAGGGCCCGGCCCGGCCGCCCGGCGGGCGTTTCCTGGGCGTCTGGCTTTTGGCGGCGGTTCTGCGCGGCGTGGTCCTGGAGGCCTTCGTCGACGCCCTGCGCTGGTCACCCCGGGCGGCCATCCTGCCGGCGGCCGCCGCGGGCATGGCCGTCGGTCTTGTCGGGGGCATGTTCTTCGTGTTCCCGGCCGCCGCCGACGGGGCGCGGCCGGCCACGCGCTGGCGGGTGTTTGCCCTGTGCATGGCCGGCTACGGGCTGCTGCTGCGGCTGGCGCTGGCTGGGGCCACGGACCTTCTGCCCGAGGAGGCCTACTACTGGCTCTACGGGCAGCATCTCGACATCGGCTACCTGGACCATCCGCCCATGGTGGCCTGGATGATCCGCCTGAGCACGTGGATCGGCGGGAACAGCGAGTTCTTCGTGCGCCTGCCCGCCCTGCTGTGCTGGGTTGTGATGGCCGGCTTTCTGTACCGGCTGGCCACGAACATGTTCGACCGCACCGTGGGGCTCTGCACCGTGTTCTTTGTGAGCGTTCTGCCGGTCTACTTCGGCATGGGGATGGTCACGCTGCCGGACGCGTCGCTGTTCGCTGCGTGGGCCGCGTGCCTGTACTTTTTCGAGCGGGCGTTGCTGGGCGAGCGCCGGCACGCCTGGTGGGGTGTGGGGGTGTGCTTCGGCCTGGGGATGCTGTCGAAGTACACGATGGGGCTTCTGGGCCCGGCGGCGCTGGTCTTCGTGCTCGTGGATCGTCCCTCGCGCCGCTGGCTCCTGCGTCCCGGGCCGTACGTGGCCGCGTTTGTGGCCGCCCTGGTGTTCAGCCCCGTGATCGTGTGGAACGGCATGCACGAGTGGGCGTCGTTCGCCTTCCAGGGGCCGCGCCGGTGGTCGGGGCATGCAAGGTTCTCGGTGCACTTTCTGCTCGGGGCGATGCTGGGACAGGTGACGCCTCTGGCGTTGATCGGCGTGCCGGCGGCGTTTCTGGGGTCTCGCGCGTCCGGGGACGGCCAGGGGGCGCCGGCCCCGTCCATGGGCGGCCGGCACCGGCTGTTCGCTCTGGTCTTTTCCGTGGTGCCGCTCTCCGTGTTCGTCCTGCACAGCCTGCAGGACGAGCCGAAGTTCAATTGGACCGCCCCCGTCTGGCTGGCCGCCCTTCCGCTGTTCGCGTCGTGCGTGGTGGCCGGGCGAACGCGGCGGCCGGTGCGCCCCTGGGTCGCGACGGCGGGATTCCGCCTGTGGAAGCCCGCGTCCGTCGTCCTGCTGATCTTCTACGGCATAGCCATGTACCACCTGGTGCTGGGCTTGCCGGGGGTGCCCGCGCTCCGCACGATGAGCATGCCGGTTGGCTGGGAGGAGCTGTCTGCCGAGGTGGCGGCGATCGACCGGCGCGTGCAGGCGGAGACGGGGCGGCTGCCGCTGATCGTGGGCCTGGAGAAGTACTCCCTGTCCAGCCAACTGGTGTTCTACGATCCGTCGGGGAGCCGGCGCGGGAGGGTGTCCAGCCGGCATCTGCTGGGTCGGAGCGGTCTGATGTGGGAGTACTGGCAACCGGTGGAGGATGCCGTCGGGAAGACGGCGCTCCTTGTGGGCTTCCGGCGTTCGCACGTCGAGGGGCCGCGCGTCGAGGCTCGGTTCGCCCGGTTGGGCGAAGTCGAGGAGATCGACGTGCGGAAGGCCGGCAGGACCGTCACGCACATCTACTGCCGGGTCGGCTATGACTACTCGGCTGGAGCAGTGCGGATGACGCCCCGTCCGCGGCCGACTGAGGCCGGCCCGTCGGCGGTCGGGCTCAGGTCCCGTCGGACCAGGGCCAGACATCGGATGCCTTGAGTTCGGCCACGACGCCGTCGGTCAGGTTCAGGACGAGGACGACGCCCTCGATGGTGCCCTCTTCGGGCCATTCGGCGGCCATCTTGAGCAGCCGGCGGGTCCAGCCGTCACGCCAGGCGGCCTCCTGCTGCCCGGTCGCCTGGGCGGCGGCGGCCTCGGACAGGACGATCTGCGGGATGGGCACGCGCACGCCGCCGGGCAGATCGAGCGTCATGCTGCAGCCGGCCTGTTCGGCACGGAGCCAGAGTGCCAGGCGGGCGGCCATGGCGCGGTCGCCGGCCTCCTCGGCCATGCCCTGCCAGAGGCGGTACTCGAGTTCCTGGAGGGCGGGGTCAGCGGCCGCCGTGGGGACGGGTTGCGGGCCGGCGTCTTCGAGGGCCTGGGCGGCAGCCGCTTCGCCTTCGGCATCCTCTTCGATCAGATCGGCCAGCATCTCGTCTTCGGGCTCATCCGCTGCGGCCGCGACGTCGGCTCCCTTGCCCTTGCCGGCCGGCTGCGGCTTCTCGGCGCCGTGTCCTACCAGATGGGCCACCCGGGCGGCCAGGTTCTTCTTGCCGCTGGGCCGGGCGCCGTCGCGCCGGCCTCCGCCGAAGTCCTCCCTGACGACCTCCATCTTGCCGCCGCATCCGGGACAGTGGCCGCACTCGCCGATCTCGTCCTCGAACACGGTGACCTTTGTGCCGCATTTTGAGCAGCGCAGCTTCGCCTCACGCGCCATCGTTCATCTCTCCCCGCTTCTTCCGTACTGGTTGTGACGGCGGAGGGACTCCGGCCCACTACTCGTCGTCGTTCCACGGCCAGACGCCGGCTTCCTTGAGTTCCTCGACGACGGAGTCGGTGTGGTTCAGCACGGCGACGATCCCCTCGGTGGTCGGTTCGTCATGCCATTTGACGGCGACGTTGACCAGCCGGCGGGTCCATTCGGCGCGCCACTCGTCCTCGCTGCCGACGGTGAGGGCGGCGGCGGCCGCTTCGGCAGCGATGATCTCCGGGATGCGCATCTCGCGCCCGTCCGGCAGCACCACCGTCATCTTGCACCCGGCCTGCTGCGCCTGGTGCAGGATGTGGAGTCGGGCCACCATGGCCTCGTCGCCGGCGAGCTCGGCCAACCTTCGCCAAACCAGGTAGCTGGCTTCCTTCACGTCTGCAGCCATTGACCTTCCCCTTCTGCCTTGCGATGTGCGGTTACAGGCGAATGCCGAATTCTACTGTCTTCGGGCGCCAATCTCCAGCGATTTCCGCCGATTCCGGCCGTCCTGCGGCTATGACAGGAAGTCGAGGGTGACCAGCCGGGCAGCGGCCCCGTCGGCCATCACTGCCCGGTAGACCAGCGCGGCGCAGGCCAGGTCCTGTATGGCCAGCCCGGTCGAGTCGAAGACCGTGATGTCGTCGTCGGACTGCCGTCCCGGTGTGCGCCCGCAAACGACCTGCCCGAGTTCGCCGTGCAGGTCGTCCCGGCCGAACAGCCCCTGGGAGACGGGCACGTTGATCTCGCCGCCGTGGGAGGCCTGCTCCCATTCGTCGATGACCACGCGGGCGGATCGGATGATGGCAGCGTCCAGCTCCTGCTTGCCGGGGGCGTCGGCGCCGATGGCGTTGATGTGTGTGCCGGGCCGCACCTGGTCCCGCATCACGATGGGCTTGCGCACCGGAGTGACGGTCACGACGATGTCGGCGACGGCCAGAGCGTCATCCAGGGGGCAGGCGGCGGCCTCGATGCCGTGCCGGGCGGCGCTCTGCCGGGCAAGCTCCTCGGCCCGCTCCCGATTCACGTCGCAGAACAGGGCGCGCTCGATCGTGGGCACCGTGACCATCAGCGCGGCGAGTTGCGTCTGCGCCTGACGGCCGGCGCCCACCAGGCACACGACGCGGCTGTCCGCGCGGGCCAGGTACTTCGCCGCCACGCCGCCGGCAGCGCCGGTGCGCATGGCCGTCACGAGCGTGCCGTCCATGATGGCCAGCGGATAGCCCGTCTCCGGGTCGAACAGGCTGATCGTGGCCATGACGGACGGCAGGGCCGTGTTCCCCGGATGGACGTTCACGTTCTTGACGGCGGCCAGGCCCAGGTCCGGCTCGTAGGACGGCATGACGCGCAGGTCGCCCTTCTCGAACAGCAGGTAGGACTTCGGGGGCATCTGGACCTTGCCCTCGCCGTATGCCCGAAAGGCCGCCTCGACCGCGGCCACGGCCTGCTGCATGGAGAGCACACGTGACACATCCGACTGGGGGATCAGGTACGTACGCATGCCGGCCATCATGACCTCCAAAGCAGAGTCCGTCGAATGGGGACAGTGCGGACATCATAGGGCAGACAAGCGGCGAGTTCAAGCGGCTGAGACCGGCCGCGAGCCGGGCGTGCGGGTGGGGATGGCGCCAAAAAGGACGGGCGGGCCTGAGAAGCAACGACCGCCCCCGCGTCGTGCGTTCCCCGACCCGCCCTCCTCCACCGCACTCGGTCGCCCCCGCAAGGACGATCGCCCGCCGAGCACCGAGGTCCATCTGAGGCGCGGCATCCTGTGTGGGACACCGAGTACAGAGCATACGCGCCGGGTGCCCGCCGCTCAATCGGGAAAACCCGCAGATGCGACGGTGGAATCCCTGAGTGGCACGCCGAGCCGGAAGGCGCGGTCAGGGGCCGATCCAGACGGGACTGGCCCAGGCCATCTGCCCGTCGCGCTGGCGGGCGCGCACGTAGTAGAAGCAGAACGGGTGCGGGCAGTATCGGGCGGCCGGCATCCAGAGGCCGCCCAGCGGGGCGTCGTCCACCCAGGTCAGCTCGCAGTCCGGGGCCTCGACCGCGTGCGTGTGGACCACCGTGTTATTGCGGACGATCTGGATCCACTCCAGGGGTGCGGTCGCGTGGCAGCGTACGTCCAGGGTGCGCCGCCCGTCCAGCGCGCCGTCTTCCGCCAGGCTCAGCTCGGAGCCGAGCGGGCGGCCGGAGAGCGTGTAGTCCAGCAGGATGCGCGGCCCGGTCGTTGCGATGACGCGCCGCTGCCACAGGCCGTCCCAGATGGCCTCGCGCGTGCATGCGGCGGCCAGCACGCAGGTCAGGCCGACCATGCGCCACTCGTCCCCCAGTTTGTGGGGGAACTCGGTGCCGGCGTGGCCCTCGTGATCGTCGCCTCCGCCGGTGAAGCCGACCCGCCAGCCGGCCGCCAGGGCGTTGCGCACGTAGCCCTGCCGGAACGGCGCGGGGTCCGAGCGCTGCGGCAGCGGGTTGCCGTCCTCTTCGGAGCACTCATAGCAGCCGAGTATCTGGTAGATCTCCACCAGCCGCTCGTGCACCGGGTCGTGGTCCTTCCAGTCGCAGGGGTTTCCGCTTCGGGCGGTGTGGTGGGGCATGACCAGCGCCGCTTCGTCCTGCAGCGCGGCGAACAGGTCGGGCGGGGACGGGTAGTCGGCGTCGTCGGCGCGGTACATCGGGCGGTCGTCGTGCAGGAAGTAGACGTTGCGGTCTCCATCGCCGTTGCGGCGCCAGCGCGCCCACTCGTAGCCCAGGAAGGTCACGAACGCGCCCGGATCGTGCCACCGTCTGACGGCGCGGCACGTCGCCTGCCAGAAGCCATCGGGGTGCTCGCTGCGGCTGTCGTGGTCGCCGGTGGCGCCGAAGTCGAGCCCCGCCTCGCGGCGGAGCTGGTGGAAGTAGGCGTCCAGCGACTCGCGTCCGTCGGACATCTCGGTGTGCGCGTGCAGGATGCCCCAGTGCGGGCGCAGGGCCGGCCGGGAGTCGGCACAGACGATGGGGTTGGCCTCGGCCGTCCACCCGCCCGGCCCGGCGGCGACGCGCAGGCGGTGCACGCCCTCGTGCGGCAGCACGACGTGCAGGCGCAGGCAGGACGACTCCGGGACCGCCTCGGCGCGTGCATCGAGCGCCCGGCCGTTCAGCGAGACCCGTCCTCCGTCCAGCCGTTCGGGCGAGAGATTGCTGTGCTCGTCCTCCGGGCGCACCAGGACAACGATCTCCTGCCCGGGCCGCGCGTGCGACGGCACGTAGGCGCGGACATGATGGATCGGGCCGCCGAGCACGTGCATGCTGCAGGCGGCGACGATCCGTCCGCCGTTGGCCGGGTTCCACTGGTTCGGACGGTCGTTCTCGTCCTGCGCCTCGTACAGGACCACGAACTTGTTGAGCGCGCGCATGGTGGGCATGCGGGCGCCGGGGCCGCCGCCGGACCGGTCGCCCACGACGAGCGTGAGCACCTCGCCCGCCCGAAGGGCCCTCTCCGGCCGCGCCAGGGTGTAGTAGCTGCGCGCCTCATCGGGGGTGAGCGGAACCGGTGCGCCGTCCGGCCCCTGCAGGGAGACGTAGCCTTCGCCCCGCGGGTCGGCTGCCTGATCGTCGGCGAAGCCCGGCCGGGCGTTGCGGCCGCCGCCGGTCTGGAGCTTCAGGAGGGTCTCGGGGGCGACGTCGCGTGCGAGTTCCAGCGGCAACCGCCAGGTGCCGCGCTCGCCGGCCAGGCCGAACGGCGGGTCGGCGTGGCGCAGCGGCACGGACTCGGGGATCCTGATCGGCCGCGTCCAGCGCGGCAGGAAGCCGGCCTCCACCATCGGCATCGTCAATCCTCCACAGGAAGCGGGCGCACGCGAGCACGCGCCCGTCACTTGAGCCATTCGAACAGCCGGTAATGCTCCCCGTCCATGCCCATCGCCTCGTAGGCGCGGCGGGCGGTCAGGTTGTCGGCAGCCACGTAGAGCCGGATGCCGGCAAGGGTCCCGTCGTGCTCGACGAGCGTACGCAGGTGGGCGTAGAGGGCGCCGAACACGCCCGTGCGGCGGTGGGCCGGGAGCACGTACAGGGACTGGATCCACCAGACCCAGGCGTTGCGCCAGTCGGACCATTCGGGGGTGACCAGCAGCACGCCGACGGTCTGGCCGTCCGTCTCGGCGATCCAGTACCGCCCCCGGGTCGGGTCATCGAGGACGGCCCGCACGCCGGCGGCGACCGTGGCGGCGTCCAGCCGGATGCGTTCCGTCTCCCAGGCCATCGCCCTCTGGGAACGTGCGATCGCCTCGGCGTCCTCGGCTCGCGCGGGCCGGACCTGCATTGCGGGGTCTGCCTCCGGGGATGATGTGTCGGTTGGCGAGGTGATCCGTCGGGTTAACGGGAATCGGGGCAGCCGGCGGCCTTCAGCGGCGTGCGCCCGGCGGCCGGCCGGACGAGCAGGCGCTCGAACGTCTCATCGGGCAGGCGGCCCAGGGTGCGCGCCAGCACGTAGACCACCGCAATGCTGAAGAGCACCCGCCCCACGAGCACTCCCCCGACGTGCGCGCCGATGGCCATCATGAGCAGCGTGTCCTCGATGAGGCTGTGCGAGAGGCTCAGCAGCGCGAGCGAGAAGAACACGTCGCGGCCCGAGAGCCGGCCGGAACGCGACTCCCGGATGATGAGTCCCCCGCCGTAGGTCAGCCCCAGCGTCATGCCGATGATGGTCAGGGGTGTGGCGTTTTCGCTGAGCCCGAGCCTGTGCAGCAGCGGCGTGAGCGGGCGGATGAGGATGTCGATGACGTGCAGCCGTTTGAGCACCCGCAGCAGCACGAGCAGCGTCAGGATGATCACGAAGATCATGGCCAGGTTCCGAACCTGGGCCACGGTCCAGGCCGCCCAGGACGGATCCGGCGCGGACGGCTTCAGCAGAGGATTGCTCTGCTGCTGCAGCCACCCGAAGGCGGTGCACGTGCGGTGCACGATCCACCCCAGCGCCAGGGCCGCCAGCACGCGGAGCGGCCCGATCGCGCGCAGCCGCGAGCCGGCCTTCTGCGCCACGCGCAACTCCACCGGCAGCCCGTGCGCAATCAGGATCATGCAGCCGAGCACCGTCACCTGGGCGACCGTTAGCGAGGCCGCCGGTGCCAGCGACGCGAAGACGATCATCGACCCGTACATGTTGATCAGCATCGCCGTCGCCCAGACCAGGCCCATGCTGCCCGGCAGGCCCACGGCACCCATGACGGGGCTGAGCGCCTCGCCCAGGAGCAGGATCGCCCCGGTCTGCTCGAGGATGCGGGTCAGGAGCAGGACCGGCACGAGCACCTTCGCCAGGGTCGAAAAGGTCTCGAACGCATCCCGGAAGACCTGGATGGCCGCATGCGCCGGGCGCGATGCCTGCACGTCGACAGGAGTGCTCACGGAGGAACCGCCGTTTTCCGGACAGGATGGACCCTCGGGCGGGGCGGGACCGGCCCGTTGCGCACGGCCCTGCCTCACGGGGGATGTCACGACGATGGTCCCGGCCCGTCCTGCCGTCCGATGTCCGGGACGCGTCCGGCCGGGGCCACCCCGACCCCACCCTCTATAACAGACGCGCATGGGCCTGTCAACGGCGGTTCGGGCAGGCGATCGACTTGCGGCGGAAGGCGGTTTCTGATAGCCTCGGGGGTTCCTGCAACGACGCGGCCTCCGCGCGGCGTTTCCGGCGTCCTCACTTCCTGAAGCGTTCCCGCCGGTCACCACGGGGCCGCCGTGCGCCATCGAACGGCGGGCCGCGCCGCCCGCAGCCCAGAGAGGAGACTCGCAGTGAGAGTCGGCATCATCGGCGCCCGAGGGGCCGGAAAGCGGACCGTCTTCGAGGCGCTCACGCGGCTGTTCGGGCCCGGGGGGCACAGCGGCGAGAGCCGCATCGGCACGGTCAACGTGCCGGACGCGCGTCTGGACGTCCTCAGCGCCCTCTACAAGCCCCGGAAGACGACCCCCGCGCAGATCCAGTATTTCCTGCCCGCCGTCCGGGGCCAGGAGAGCGACCGCGACCAGGACGAAGGCATGTACGCCCAGGTGCGCGACTGCGACGCGCTGATCGCCGTCATCCTCAACTTCCGCGGTGAGGGCAGTGACGAGGGAACGATCGAGGACCGTTGCAGGAAGCTGGACGAGGACATGATGTTCGCCGACCTGGTGACCGTCGAGAAGCGCCTGGAGCGCATCGAACTCGATCGGCAGCGGGGCCGGCGCTTCGACGCGCAGGAGTGGGAGGCGCTCAAGGCGTGCAGCGAGAGCCTGGAGCGCCAGGTCCCCATCCGGCGGCTCCCCGAACTGGCCTCCTCGCCCCACCTGCGCAGCTACTCGCTCCTTTCCGCCAAGCCCCTGCTGACCCTGATCAACAACCCCGACGACGCCCCCGAGACGGCCGCCTCGCCCGAGACGGCTGCCTCGCCCGAGGCGGCCGCCTCCGGGGAGGCGGCGGCCGGCGAACGCCGGGCCGTCATCCGCGGACGGCTCGAACACGAACTGGCCCAGATGCCCCCCGAGGAGGCGGCCCTCTACTTCGACGAGTACGGGATCGCCGAGTCCGCCACCCGCCGCGTGATCCGGGAGAGCTACGAACTCGTGGGGCTGATCTCCTTCTTCACCGTCGGCCCGGACGAGGTCCGCGCGTGGACGATCCGTCGGGGGACCTGCGCGGTGGACGCTGCCGGAGAGATCCACTCGGACATCCAGCGCGGCTTCATCCGTGCCGAGGTGGTCGCCTATGACGACCTGATCGCGGCCGGCAGCCACCAGGAGGCCCGCAAGCGCGGCCGGGTGCGCCTGGAGCGAAAGACCTACCCCGTGCAGGACGGCGACATCATCAACGTGGCCTTCAACGTGTGAGGAACGCCGCGACGGGCACCAGCCACCCGATCGGCCGTCGGATCACGCGGGAGAACCTGCGCCGCATCTGCGCGGGCGGCTGCAAGCCCGACCAGTGCTACGAGGCGGCGAGTGACCCTTCCGTCATCTTCGGATGACGCTCCCGGCCGGGCCGGCCGCCGCCTTCGCCCATCGACGGTTGAAGACCCTTCCAACGCCCCGTATGCTCGACCGTACGGCCGTCGGGCCGCTGTACGGAACATGGGAAGACGCGGGATGCGGGGAGGTCGGGGGATGTCGGGCTCAGGGAGGTCGATCACGTGGGCGCTCTGTCTGTCGGTCATCGCCCTTGGGAGCGCGCAGGCGCCGAGCCGCGCCCAGGAGATACTGCCCGAGGGGGTGAAGGTCCAATGGGACCTCGGGCGGGCGCACCGGGAGTCCACGGTGACCCGGGAGCGCCTCTGCGTCAACGGCCTCTGGCGCTGGCAGCCGGCCGGCGAGGACGTCGAGGCCGTTCCGGCGGACGGCTGGGGCTACTTCAAGGTGCCGGGCCCCTGGCCGGGCACGCGCTTCGGCCGGGCCGACGAGTCCCAGCGCGCCTATGCCCATCCCACGTGGGCAGACCTGAACCTGTCCGCGGTCCAGCGGGCATGGTATGAACGCGAGGTCGCCATCCCCGCCGGCTGGGCCGGCCGCCGGATTGAGCTGTGCGCCCAGTATGTCAATGCCTCGGCCGTGGTCTTTGTGGACGGCGAGCGCGCGGGCGAGATCCGCTCGCGCGGGGGCCGCGTGGACCTGACGGACGCCTGCCGTCCCGGCGGGACGCCTCAGCGCCTGTCCATCCTCGTGCGAAAGGGGCCGCGCGGCTTCCGCGGGCTCTGCGGCGACGTCTACCTGGAGAGTACGCCCGCCGGCGAACGGATCGAGGACGTCCGCGTCGAGACGTCCGTGCGCCAGTGGGAGATCGCGCTCGACACGGCCGTCTCGTCCCTGCGCGATGCGGAGACGTATACGCTTGCGGCGGAGATTCGGGATGGCGACGCGGTGGTGAAGCGGATCACGGGCGAGCCGTTCCGCGCCTCGGCGTTGGAGAACGGCCGCCTCGTCGTCCGGGACGCCTGGCGGCCGGACAAGCTCTGGGATACGCACACGCCGCAGAACCAGTACGACCTGACGCTCAGCCTGTTGGACGCCGCCGGCCGGGTCCTGGACGAGTCTCATCCGGTCCGGTTCGGGTTCCGCGAGTTCCGGGTCGACGGACGCGACGTGCGCCTGAACGGCACGCGGATCACCTTCTTCGCCACGCCTCTGGACGTCGGCGAGGTCAGCGCCCATGCCGCCTCGTACCAGACCGCCCTGAAGATGTTCCGCCGCCTGCAGGGCGTCGGCATCAATCTCATGTACACGCACAACTACTCCTGCATCCCGGGGGCCCACATCAGCTTCGACGAGATACTGCGCGCCGCCGATGACGTCGGGATGCTCGTCTCGTTCAGCCAGCCGCAGTTCAACGACTACGACTGGGAGGCGCCCGACGCCGAGGCGACGAACGGCTACGCCGAAGACGCCGCGTGGTACGTGCGCCGCGCCCAGAACCACCCGTCGGTCATCATGTACTCGACGAGCCACAACGCCACCGGGACGTCGCAACAGCAGAATCCCGACTACCTGGACAGCCGCTCGGCGCCCTGGCCCCACCCGGACGACCCGGCCCTTCGGAACGACAACCGCGCACGCCGCGCCCTCCGGGCCGAGGCCATCATCCGCCGCCTGGATCCCTCGCGCCCCGTCTACCATCACTCCTCGGGCAACCTGGGCGGCTTCTACACCCTGAACTGCTACCTGAACTGGGTGCCGATCCAGGAGCGCTCCGACTGGTTCGAGGTCTGGGCGACCCGGGGGCGGAAGCCCCTGTTCCTGGTCGAATGGGGCGCCCCCTACACGGCTACGTGGTCCGACAGGCGCTCGGGCAGCATGACGCCCGGCCGGGGCAGCCGCCAGTTCCAGGTCGAATGGGGCGCGCAGTTCCACGGCGACGCCGCCTATGACCTGACCGACGCCGAGGCCGCCGACCCCAACCGCCGCGACAAGAACTCGCGGAACGTCGCCGGCGTCCTCGCCCTGTTCGTCGCGCAGAACTGGCCCGCCTTCCGGACCTGGGGCGTCCCCTTCACCAACGACTGGAACCTCCACTACACCGTCTTCACGGCGCGACGGGGTGCGTCGGACCCGCAGCCGGTCGTCGACTGGGACGACCTGCAGAAGCCCGGCTACAGCGCCGACTTCATCCGCACCCGGCGGTGGGACCACGGCTACGGCGAGGAGGACTGGACGCCCGACGCCGAGGGCCAGGCGCTCATCCGCTACAACCGCCCGGTGCTCGCCTACATCGCCGGCACGGAGCCGCGCTTTACCAGCCGCGACCACAACTTCCAGCCCGGCGAGACCGTGGACAAGCAGCTCATCGTCATCAACAACTCCCGGCGCGAGACCCTCTGCGAATACGAGTGGTCGCTGGGGCTGCCCACGCCGGTCACCGTCTCCGGCGCCTGCACGGTCCAGACGGGCGAGCACGTCCGCCTGCCGATCCGCGTCGCACTGCCGGCCGCCCTGCCGGCCGGACGCTACGAGTTGACGCTGAAGGCGGCGTTCTCCGGCGGGGAACTCCAGGAGGACGCCTTCGCGATCGAGGTCCTTCCGGAGCCGCCCGCCGTCGGGACGGCGTTGCGGATCGCGGTGCTGGACCCGAATGGGGAGACGCGGGAGCTGCTCTCGCAGATGGACGTGAGCTTCGATTCCGTGACGGCGGACGCCGACCTGGCCGCCTACGACCTGCTGATCGTCGGCAAGCACGCGCTGACCCTCGTCAACCCCCTGCCGGACCTGTCCCGCGTGCAGGACGGGCTGAAGGTCCTCATGTTCGAGCAGAGCAACGAGGTGCTGCAGAACCGGCTCGGATTCCGCACGCAGGAATACGCCCTGCGGAGGGTGTTTCCGAGGATGGCCGGTCACCCCGCCCTGGAGGGCCTCCGTGCCGAACACCTGCGGGACTGGCGCGGGGAAGGCACGACCGTGCCCCCCCGGCTGGCCGTGTCCATGGAGCCGCACGGAGGCTATCCCCGCGTGCAATGGTGCGGCTTCAGCGTGCCGCGGGCGTGGCGCGCCGGTTGTCTGGGCAGCGTGGCGTCCGTGCTGATCGAGAAGCCCTCGGCCGGGGACTTCCTGCCGATCCTGGACGGCGGGTTCAGCCTGCAGTATGCCCCGCTGCTCGAGCATCGGCACGGGGCGGGCCTGATCCTGTTCTGCCAGATGGACGTGACCGGGCGCACACAGCAGGACCCGGCGGCGGCCCGGCTGGCCGGCAACCTGATCCGCTATGTGGGCGGGTGGGAAGCGCCCGTCCGGCGCGGCCTCGTCTACGCGGGCGAGGATGCGGGCAGGGCGCATCTGGCGGCCGCGGGGTTCGAGCCGGCGCCGCCTGGCGCGGACCGCCCGGCGTCCGCCGACGTGCTCGTGACGGGGCCGGGGGCCGGCAAGGAACTGGCGCCGCACGCCGACCGCATCGCCCGGTGGCTGGCGGCCGGCGGCCGGCTGGTGGTCCTCGGGCAGGATGCCGAGGAGATCGGCTCCTACCTGCCTCTGCAGGTCGCCACCGAGACCCGGCGGTACACGTGCGGCGCCCTGGCGCCGCCCTCCCCCGCGGCCGCCGTGGCCGGCATCGGCAGTGCAGACCTGCTCGATCGCGCGCCGCGTGAGCGGCCGCTGATCGCGGACGGCGCACAGACCCTGGCGGACGGCGTCCTGGCACTGGCCGAACACGCCGATGGGCAGGTCGTCTTCTGCCAGCTCGTTCCGTGGCATTTCGACCACCAGGAATCCTACAATGTCAAGCCCACGTTCCAGCGCAGCAGCTTCGCGCTGACGCGCCTGCTGGCCAACATGGGCGTCCGGCCGGCCACGCCGCTGCTGCGGAACCTCTCCAGGCCCCTGCCCCCCAGTTCGATGCTGGACGACGTTCCGGGCGTTGTCTACCTGCAGGCGGGCGACGAACACATCATCCTCCCCTCGACGTGGAAGGGGCTCCCCCTCGGCGAGGAGGAACCGCCGGAGCACTGGAACGAGACGGGGTTCGACGACGGCGCCTGGCGCGACATCCAGGTCCCCGGGTCCTGGGAGGACCAGTTCCCCGACCTGGCCCATCTGAACGGCCAGTTCCTCTACCGGACGGCGTTCGACGTCCCGGCCGAATGGGCGGACCGGGAGGTGACGCTCGTGGTGGGCGCGGTGGATGACGAGGACTGGACCCACGTCAACGGGCAGTTCGTCGGCTCGTTGACACGCCAGACGCACCCGGACGACTACTACTCGGCCGTCCGCTCATACGCCCTGCCCCGCGGCGTCCTGGCCGCCGGGCGGAACACCATTGCCGTGCGAGTCAATGACCTGCGAGGGGCCGGCGGCATGTTCGGCTCGCTGCTGAAGCGACGGGGCGGAACCGACGAACGCTGGCTCTCGGGCCTGTACGTGGACACGCCCGAACTCCAGGACGATCCCTATCGCTACTACTGCTGGTAGGCGGGGATGCTCTGCAGGACGGGCGAGCCCGGAACACGCATGCGACCCTCCGGATCGTGTGCCGCCCGCCCGGCCGGCACGGCGGCCGGCGCCTGAATAGGAATGGACTGCGGCGCTCTGCCGCGCACCGGTCTGCCCCGGGTGCAGGTGAAGAACACCGTCGGAAGGCAGAGCCGGGCTTGACATGGCCGGTCACGGGCATACAATGTCCGGTGAGTCATCGCAGTTGTCGGGAGGACGGGAGGTTCTGGATGGGACTGGCATCCAGCGCCCAGGGGCAGGACAGCCGGATCCTGCAGGCTGAGTCTGCAGAATTCATAGGTCCGATACAGCACAGGAACGGCGCCTGCCCGGCACATACGCGGACGGTTCGTCCGTCGGCCAGCCGCGGGAGGTCGGGCGGGGGCGCCCTTCGAAGCGAACCGGGCGAAGCAGACGGAAGGGGGTTGTACGCACCGCAACAGGAGGGGGAGGGCTGACGATGGCATCCGACGACCATTATCTGACGTGCCTCAACCAGTCGATGGGGCACATCCTGGAGACCGTGAAGCACGGGCTGACGTCGCTGATGGACTCGGTGACCGTTCGGGACGCAACGCTGTGGAACGTCCATCTGATCAGCTACGGGGCGCGGCACCTCTCGGAGGAGAGGAAGGCGGCGCACCCGGAGATCGACTGGGACGCCCTCGGGCAGCTCTCCGGCCGGCTGATCGGCCGCGATCCCTGGTCGGTCGAGCTGAACAACGTGGCGGCCTTCGTGGAGAACGACCTCCCCGCCCTGCGAGAGCGCCTGCAGCGCCTGCTGGCCGCCCGCTGGTCCAAGTAACGCCCGGGCCGGATCAGTCCGCCTGCGACGGGTCGGCCAGCCGGCCCATGAACAGGACGGCGTCCGTCGGCCTGTGCCGGATCAGCAGGATGAAGGGATGGTCGGCGCGGAAGGTCACGGGCGGCGCCGGAGCGGCCCGCAGCCCCATGACCACGACCGTGGCGGCCGCCGCCTCGGTCCCCTGCTCGTTCACGTCCACGAACGCCTTGTGCAGCACGGCAGAGATGCGCAGGTCCCGCCCGCCCGTCATCCCCGAGAAGTCCGCCGACTGCACGCTGAACGCATCGGTCATGCCCATCGCCTCAAGCACCTCGCCCAGGCCGACGGCCCGCGTCAGCTTGAACTTCGGCAGCGTCACGTCCACCTCACGACTCCGCAGTCCCGCCGTCCACTCGGCCAGGGCCTCCGGCGTCAGGGCCGCCTCCAGCGCCGGCAGTCCCCCGCGGCCGCGCGGCAGAAGCACCACCATCGACAGCGCCTCGCCCGCATACGGCAGCTCGAGCACCTGGCACTGCGCAGACTCGCCGTACGCCAGCGACCGCGTCTGACGCATCATCGGCGCCGCCACGCCCTCCTCCGGCGTTGTCCAGAAGACGCCCTCGGTTGTGACGCCCTCCTCGAACGGATGCAGCCAGTCGCCCTTGAAGTAGATGGCGTTGGCCAGCACCAGCCGCGTCAGGGCGTTCAGCACGCCGGCCGGAACGAGGTCCGTGATCCTCTCCCGGGTCTGTTCGGACACCCAGTCGTTGATCTGCTTGCGCGCGGCTTCGGCGGCGTCCACGAAGTCGACCTGGTGAAGCGGCGCGGCGTAGTGCCCGTCCAGCGTCTGCAGGAACTCCGGCACAAAGGCGTAGCCCGACTGTCCCCAGAGCGCGTTGGCGATGCGCAGTTCGCAACCCTCGGCCTCCGTCGCACGCCCGATCTGCTCGATGAGCCGTCCATACGCCGGATGCAGCCGCGCGGCCGGCAGCGTGAAGTGCAGCACGTCCGCCATCTGCGCCGCCGTGTTCCCGGCCGCGCCGGCGTAGGTCATCGCCAGGGCGGTCGAGATGCTGTAGGGCGAGAAGAAGAGGTTGCCCTCCTCGGGCCGCAGCCGCGCGTAGAGGTCCACCGCGAACGCATTGACGCCGGCGGCAACCACAGACGTGTCCGCCGCCGCATCGGCCGCCGCCGCCTGCGCCCGGACGGCCGGCGCCCCGGCCGCAGCCCCCAAAGCCAGGACCGCCAGCAACAGCACCGTCCCGCGCCTCGTCTTCCGTGTCATCGCGTCCTTTCCTTCCGTGCCTTCGGGCTCCGGCCGAACCTCTCCCCGGCGACCGGTCGCTCAGAACTCGATCTCTCCCACGGTCACCGTCTCCTGGGCGCTTCGGAGCCGAAGCGTCAGCGAGCGGCGCTGTTCGTTCGGTCGGCCGTAGTTCAGAAAGACCTCGGCCTGCACCGTGACCGCTCCGGCCAGCTCCGGGGCCGAGCTGCCGTAGTAGTTCGCCTCGATCCTGTAGGACCCGACCATCGCCTTGCGGACGATGTACTCCTCCGGGCCGTAACCGTCCGTGAAGTCCCTCGACAGATTCCCGCCGATCGTCGTCCTCGGATGCCCGTAGTAGGCCTTCTCCCCCGACGGCTCGGTCACCCACAGGTCGATGTCGGTCAGGTCCGCGTCCCAGGTCAGGACGATGCGCACGTCGACGTCCAGCAGCGTGATAAACCGCGCATCCGCCGCGAACTCCCCGACCCCGGCCGCCCGCGCCAGGGGGATCAGCCGGTTGAGTTCCACCAGCGCAACCAGCTCGATCCCGTCGAAGCGGTCCCACTCCCCCGCCACGACCTGCCAGAGCAGGTCGACGGCCCGGGCGTAGTCGCCCTGAGGATCCACGGCCCCGTCCTGCCCCGCGCGGCGTGCCAGCACCAGCGCCAGGTCCCGGTGCGACTGCGGCTCTTCCGGCCGGAACCGCAGCACGTCCTCGAAGACCCGGGCGCTCAGGTCCAACTCGTCCAGTTGGGCCAGCCTGTGGCCGAGCACCCGCAGCAGGGGCGCGCTCTCCAGCTCCAGCTCCGCGACGTTGGACAGCACCTGCATGCCCATCTCGCCGTGGCCGGCCTGGAAGAAGAAGTCCGCGCAGTCCAGGAAGAACGCCGGTGAATCCGCGTAGTCCTGCCGCCGGCCCATGTAGACCGCGACGGCCTCGTCCTGTGGGGCGACGCGGAGCGCCTCCAGGTACGGCGTGCCGGGGTCCCAGGGCTGGATCAAGATCACGGGCTCGGCCGCCCCGGGGGCACCCGCGTCGCCGGCCGGCTCCTCGTCGCCAAGCTCGGCGGCCTCCTCCCGGAGCGAAGCGAGTGCCGCTGTCGGCCGCGCGTCCGCTGCCGCGGCCACAGCCGTCCCACCGCGACCGCCGGGAATCCTGCTAAAGAGGGGCACGTCCGGTTCGGCCCCCTCGGGCTCCCCGGCCGTCGTCTCTGCCGGCTCGTCGCGGAAGCCCGCCGGGTAGACGAACTCCTTTGTGCACCAGGCCACCTTCTCCTGCCAACGCGCCAGTACGTCGTCGAGCTTCGCCTTGCGCTCGGCGGCCTTCGCGCTGACCGTCTCTCGCATCCGTGCCTCGTACTGGGCGCGCATCTCGGGCAGCGACTCGGGCGGGGTGATGCCGTGCTCCAGGTACTGCGCCAGGCTCTCGAGCACGATCAGCGACGTGCCGGGCGTGGCCAGCCCGAACCTCCGGCCGGTCGACAGGATCTCCTCGGCGTTTCCGTCCGGGTCGGCCAGAAGGTCCTGCAGATGGTTCTGCGCCCAGAACCGTGCCAGCAGGTCGCCCTCCACGGCTTCGCCGGCCGAGACGACGTGCCGGGCCGTATGGACGGCCACGCCGTCGACCCCGTAGGTCAGGGCGACCTCCGCAGCGGCGCCCAGCAGGCGGCCGACCACGGTGACCCGCCCCTGCACCGGCGCGTTGTCGCCCGGGTATGCGTCTGCGATCGCGTCGGCGCGCACGGACAGCAGCGCCAAACGGGCCTGGCGCAGGACGGCGACGGCGGCGTGCACGTCAATCCGGCTCAGGTTCAGATACTCGCCGCCCGTGCGCCGGGCCAGGTGCCGCAGGAACGGATGGTCGGCGGCGGCGTCGGACGAGACCGCGTAGACCGGCCGCCCGAACTCCGGCCGGCCGCGGACCCCGAAGTTCCCGTTGCCGTCGGAGAACAGCAGGTAGACGTCCGGTTCGCGCTCGTCGGCCGCCGGGTTCAGGCAGGCGATGTTCGTCCCGCCGTCGTACAGAACCCCTTCGAGGGCGGCCACGAGTTCCGCGCAGTCGCCGTTGCGGATCACATAGGGCCGGGCGGGCGCCGCAGCGTTGCGGAACACCACCAGGTCGGCCTGCACCTCCGTGTCGCGAAGCTCTGCGAAGTAGGCGCGCAGCAGCGCGATCTCCCGGGCGCGGTCCGTCCGTCCGCGCGAGCCCGAGGCGTCCCACAGTATCCGCACACGGCCCGGCGCAGCCTTCGGCGGCCGTTCGGGCTCAGGAGGCACGTCGCGGATGCAGAAGTAGACCTCGCCCCCCGGCGCCGTCTCCACCAGCACGCTCGGCGCCCTCACGTCGGGCAGCAGCAGGACCAGGTCCTCGGCCAGGGCGGCATTCTCCAGGCGGGCCTCGGCCACGAAGCCCTCCTGCCACCGTGCGAAGTCCAGGCCGGCCGGCCCTCCCTGCCGCACGACCGGCATGGCCTCCGCCTTGACCACCTGGACCCGCAGGCGCGCCTCGCCGACCGGTTCCCTGAAGTTCAGCGGCAGGTAGTAGGCCGGCCCGTCCGGCCCGTCCACGACCTCGCTCAGGTACCTCACCATCACGGTGCGGCGGCCCCGGGCCGGGATGGGAAACACCCGGGTCCGGAAGTTGCTGCCCCGCACCCACTCCAGAAGCCCGGGATCGATGCCCTGGCGTACGATCTTCTCGAAGACCTCCCGGCCTTTGCGGCGCTCGACCACCACGCCGTCGACCATGACGCCCTCGACGTCCAGGGCGTAGCCGCTGACGGTCGCGCCCTCCGGCAGGGGGAAGTACAGGTCGCCGGCCAGTGCGCGGTCATGGGGGTTGGCGAACGTCAGCGTCAGGCGTGTCTCCGCGATGGAACCGAAGACGCGGGCCTCGACGTCGACCCGGGAGATCGCCAGGGACGCGGGGCCGGCGGCGCCGGCCGACGCCGCATCGACGAACAGCGCCGGCGGCACCTCCTGTGCGCCGGCCACCGAGCCCAGGAAGACCGCCAGACACGCCATCCGCAATGCCCTCATCGTCCGAACCTCCCGAGTCAGAGTCAGGCCGTGCGCTTCGTGTGCCGCCCATCTTGGATGAGTGGCGACCACCCCGGGTTCCCGGGAATCCCCCCGCTACCGTCGTGGGCCACAATCCTACGAGGCGTCGCCGGCCTCTTCGGGGCTCGGCCGTAAGGGAGCGGACTCCTCGGCCGACGGCCCCTTGACCGGCCACGAGAACGTGAAGGGCCGCCAGATGCTGGCCGGACCATACGTGCGGAAGACGTCCTCGTACTCCATCTGGCCCATCACCCACTGGATGTCGAGCGCCAGCCCCTTGGCGAAGCCGAAGACCGGGCCCGTGGCGAAGCCGACCGGCCCCAGGACGACCGCGTTCAGCGAGTGCAGGACGGGCACCTCGTCGAACCGCTCCCGGTTGGCGCGGTAGTTCTCCGCCGGACAGTCGATGGCGTTGGTCACCGCGCCCGTGACCGTGCCCGTGACCGTGGCGCAGCCGGCTCCTGCGCACAGACCCACTGCGAGCGCGGCGATGGCCATAACGCGGCTCGCGCGACCGATCGTGCTCCGAATCATCCCGCCTCCTCCTGACGATGGACTGAAGTCCCGTGACTCATCAGAGTATCATCCCAGCCGGGCGGATGCACTCGCCGGGCAACGCATCCGCCCCAACGACAATGGGTAGCGCGGCCGTCCTCGGCCGCGGGGAAGCCGGTGCGCGCACACACCCCGGGCGGGGACGACCCGGGCGACCCGGCGTTGGAGGGGCACGCTCCGTCGTGCCCGCTCCTGCAATGACAGGCCGCTGGCCATCCCCGGCCGCGACGGAGCGCGGCCCTCCACCGGCACGCTCCGTCGTGCCCGCTCCCGCAATGACAGGCCGCTCGCCATCCCCGGCCGCGACGGAGCGCGGCCCTCCACCGGCACGCGCCGTCGTGCCCGCTCCCGCAATGACGGGCCGCTCGCCATCCCCGGCCGCGACGGAGCGCGGCCCTCCACCGGCACGCTCCGTCGTGCCCGCTCCTGCAATGACAGGCCGCTCGCCATCCCCGGCCGCGACGGAGCGCGGCCCTCCACCGGCACGCTCCGTCGTGCCCGCCCGGGCAATCCCGGCCGAGACGGCGCCGTTCACCACGTCCTCTTGTGCCGGAGGCCCGGGTCGGGGATAATCCGATGGTCTGCCGGGTGTCGCGGCCCGGCCCCTCCTTTCTGGCCCCCGATCGCTGGGAGTCCTCCGTGTCGCATCTTCTGAGGGACGGCGTCCGGCGCCGCTGGCACGCCGAGGCCGGGTATCGCGAGATACTGAAGCTCGCCGTGCCCCTCATCATCAGCACCAGCGCCTGGAGCGTCCAGCATTTCGTCGACCGCATGTTCCTGGCGTGGTACAGCCCCCAGGCGGTGGCGGCCGCCATGCCGGGCGGCATGGCCAGCTTCGCCGTCCTGAGTCTGTTCATCGGCACGGCCGGGTACGTGGGCACGTTCGTGGCGCAGTACCACGGGGCGGACCGCCCGGAAGAGATCGGCCCGGTCGTCTGGCAGGGCATCTACCTGTCCGCCGCCGCCGCCTGCCTGCACCTGGCGCTCGTTCCCCTGGCGGGTCCGTTCTTCCGCCTTGTCGGCCACGAGCCGGAAGTCCGGGACATGGAGATCGCCTACTTCCAGATCCTCTGCCTCGGTGCCGGACCGGCCGTCGCCGGCAACGCGATATCGGGCTTCTTCGCGGGACGCGGCAAGACGTGGACCGTCATGATGGTGAACGTCCTGGTCACGGCGGTGAACCTGGTCCTGGATTACCTGCTGATCTTCGGCCGCCTCGGGTTCCCTGAGATGGGCATCCGGGGCGCCGCCCTGGCCACGATCATCGCCACGGCGGTCGGGTTGTGCGTCTCCGCGTATCTGCTGATGCTGCCCGAGCACGCCCGGCGCTTCGGGACGCGGTCCGGCCGGCGCTTCCGGCCGGCGCTGTTCCGCCGGCTCATCCGCTTCGGCTTCCCGAGCGGCGTTCAGTTCTTCATCGACTCGGCCGGTTTCACGGCGTTCATCCTGCTGGTCGGGCGCCTGGGCGTCACGGAACTGGCCGCCAGCAACATCGCCATGAACGTCAACACGCTGGCCTTCATGCCCATGATCGGCATCGGCATGGCCGTATCCATCCTGACCGGTCAGCATCTCGGCGCCGACCGGCCGGACGTCGCCGAGCGCGGCGCGTGGTCGGGGTTCCACCTGACCCTGGCGTACATGACGGGCATCGCGACGGCCTACATCCTGCTGCCGGGGGTGTTCCTGGCGCCGTACGCGGCCCGCATGTCGGCCGCCGATGTCGCCCTTCTGCGCCCCACGGTGGTGATCCTGCTCCGGTTCGTGGCCCTGTACTCGCTCTTCGACGGCCTCAACATCATCTTCGCGTCCGTGATCAAGGGGGCCGGGGACACCCGGTTCGTCATGCAGATGATCCTGATGGTGTCGCTGGGGGTGCTGGTCGTGCCCTCCTACGTCGCCCTGCAGGTGCTGGGTCGGGGGTTGTACACCCTGTGGGCGTTTCTGGCGGCGTATGTCATCGTTCTGGGCCTCGTCTTCCTGATGCGGTTCCTGGGGGGCCGATGGAAGTCCATGCGCGTCATCGAGCCGCCGGTGGCGGCTGTGCCTCCCGCCGTCCCGGACGCGCCGACGAGGCAGGTCTGACCGCCTGCCCCTCCCCCCGGCGATTTGCGCGATGGACACGACCCCATTGGGATGGAGGGACGGCGAGCGGCCACGCCTGGTCCGCCCCCTACTGGCCGCCGCGTTCGAACTTCCGTATGGCCTCGATGAACGGCTCGGCGTACTGCCGGCACTTGCGGTCGCCGACGCCGTGGGCCGCGCGGAACTCCTCGGGCGTATGCGGCCGGCGGCGGCAGAGGTCGCGCAGCGTCGCGTCGCCGAACACGACGAACGCGGGCACGCCCAACCTGTCCGCCAGGCGCTTGCGCAGCGCCCGCAGGTGTCCGTAGAGGTCCGGGTCGACGCCGTCCCAGGGGTCCTCGGTGCGGAGCATGGGGCGCACCGGCCCGCCGGCCGGCCGGGACAGGCGGGGGGTCCGTTCCCCACGCAGCACCTCGGCCCCTTCGCGCGTGAGCTTCAGCACCTTGTGCTGCGCCGTGCGTGTCAGGCAGCGCTGGGCGAGCAACTGCTCGATCCAGTTCCGCACCTGCCGGGCGGGGTACTCGCTCAGCAGCCCGTAGGTGCTCAGCCCGTCGTGCCCGTTCTGAACGACGCGCTCCGGGTTGGCGCCCGTCAGCACGCCGGCGGTGTAGGCCGCGCCGTAGCGCTGCCGGAGCCGCGCCACGCAGGAGAGGATCTTCTGGGCCGTCTCCAGCGAGTCCTCCAGGCACGCCACCTCGCCCAGGCAGAAATCGCAGGCCCCGCAGTCCGCCTTCCCGTAGGGCTGGCCGAAGTACTCGACCAGCGTGCGATGCCGGCAGGAGACGTCGGTGCAGAAGCTGTACATCTCGCTCAGCTTGCGCATGTGGATCCGGCGCATCTCCGGGTCGGAGTCGGACAGGATGAACTTCCACGTGTGGTAGTCGTTGCCCGAGTAGAAGACCCAGCACTCGGACTCCAGCCCGTCCCGCCCCGCGCGGCCCGCCTGCTGCTGGTACTCCTCCAGCGTCTTCGTCATGCCGGCGTGGATGACGTAGCGCACGTCCGGCTTGTCGATGCCCATGCCGAAGGCCACGGTGGCGACCACGATGTCGGCCTCGCCGCGCGAGAAGGCGTCCTGATTCCGCCTGCGCGCCCCATCCTCCATGCCGGCATGGTACGGCAGCGCGCGGTAGCCGAGGCTCTGCAGCTCGGCGGCCGTCTCGTCCACGTCCGCGCGCCGGATGCAGTAGACGATCCCCGCCTGCCCGGGATGGGCGTCGATGACGCCGCGCACCTGGGCCGGCCGATTCTCGGCGGGTCGGGCGCGATAGACCAGGTTGGGCCGGTCGAAGGACCCGACCATCACCCGGGGCGCCTCCAGGCGGAGCGTCTGCACGATGTCCTCCCGCACCTGCTGCGTCGCGGTGGCCGTGTAGGCGTGCACGGCGATGCCCGGGAAGACCTCCTTCAGCGCGTCGAGCCGCCGGTAATCCGGCCGGAAGTCGTGCCCCCACATGCTGACGCAGTGCGCCTCATCCACGGCGATGAACGAGAGACCGCCCGCGCGCAGCACGTCCGTAAAGCGTTCCGACACCAACCGTTCGGGCGAGACATAGAGCATCTTCAGGGCGCCGGCTCGGAACTGTTCCATCACGCCGCGCCGCTCCTCCGTCGACAGACTGCTGTCGTAGCGTGCCGCCGCAACGCCGCACTCGGCCAGCGCGTCCACCTGGTCCTTCATGAGCGAGATGAGCGGGCTCACCACGACGGCCGTGCCGGGCAGCACGCCGGCGGGCGCCTGGTAGCAGAGCGATTTGCCCCCTCCGGTCGGCAGCACGACCAGGGAGTCGCGCCCTTCCAGGACGCTCTCCATGGCGTCCTGTTGAAGCGGCAGGAACCCCTCGAAACCCCAGTATTTCCGCAGTGTCTCGCGCAGCATGGCCGCTCGGGAATATAGCAGCACCCGGCGTCGAATGCCAGTGCGCCCGGGCTGCGCCGGCGGTTGAGTCGGCGCGCCGCGCGTGCTAAGCTTGGGCGTCATTCGCGCGGGAGAGGTCGATGACGTCGGTCATCGTTGCGGCACTGGCGGGGCTGGTCGTGGGCGGCGCCGCGGCCTGGGTCCTGGCGTCCGCACGGGCGCGGGCGACGGTCGGTGCCCAGGTGGCACAGGCGCGCGGCACGGTCGGCGAGCTGCGCGGGCAACTGCTCAAGGCCGAGGGGGACCTGCAGTCGCTGCGGCAGACGCTCGACGCCGAACGGGCGGCGCGGGTGAAGGCGGAGACCGAACAGGCCGAGTCGGCGCGCAACCTGCAGGAGCAGCGCGCGCTGCTGGAGCAGGCCCGCATCCGGCTGACCGACTCGTTCAAGGCCCTCTCGCACGACGCCCTGAGGACGAACAACCAGGCGTTCCTGGAACTGGCCAGGAAGTCGCTCGAGGCGCTCGTCACCGACGCCAAGGGCGACCTGGGCAAGCGCCAGGAAGGCATCGACGCGATGCTTAAGCCCCTGCGCGAGGCCCTGAAGCGCTACGAGGAGCAGATCCAGGCCATCGAGCACAGCCGCCAGAAGGCCTACGGCGGCCTGGAGGAGCAACTGAAGGGCCTGACGGCCGCGCAGCAGCGCCTGGAGAAGGAGGCGCACCAGCTCAGCACGGCGCTGCGCAATCCCCAGGTACGCGGCCGCTGGGGCGAGATCAGCCTGCGGCGCGTTGCCGAACTGGCCGGCATGAGCGAGCACTGCGACTTCGCCGAGCAGGTGTCCGTGGCCGGCGACGCGCGCCGGGGGCGTCCGGACATGGTCGTGAGCCTGCCCGCCGGCCGGCAGATCGTCGTGGACGCCAAGGTGCCGCTGAACGCCTACCTGGAGGCCGTCGGGGCCGACACGGAGGAAGCCCGTGCGCGCTCACTGGCCGTCCATGCGCGCCACATGCGCGACCACATGAGGGGCCTGGCGGCAAAGGGCTACTGGGAGCAGTTCGCGGAAGCGCCGGAGTTCGTCGTGATGTTCATCCCGGGCGAATCGTTCTTCGGTGCGGCGGTCGACAACGATCCGGCGCTCATCGAGGACGGGATGCGCGACGGCGTCGTGCTGGCCACGCCGACGACGCTCATCGCGCTCCTGCGTGCGGTCGCTTACGGCTGGCGCCAGGAGCAGCTTGCGCAGAACGCGCAGGCCATCAGCGACCTGGGCCGGCAGGTGTACGACCGGCTCGGCACGCTGACGGGGCACCTCTCGGCCGTCGGCGATGCCCTGCAGCGGGCGGCCCATGCCTACAACCGGACGGTGGCCTCGATGGAGGCCCGCCTGTTCCCCGCCGCCCGGCGGTTCCAGGAACTCGGCGTCGCCGCGCCCGACAGCTTCCCGGCCGTCTCCCACGTCGAGACCAGCCCGCGCACACTGGCCGCCCCCGAGGCTGCCGGGGACGACGCCGGCGCAGCGGACGATCGCGACGACGCGGACCAGGCCGCCGACGCGTGATCCCGCACGGCCGGCCGCGTGCCGTGTGTGGCACAGCCGCCCTCGGCTGTGTCGGCGCCGGAGGCGCCGCCGGGCGGGCGGCTCCTCCAGACCTCCCCCACGGGCGCTACTCCCCCTGCCCTGCCAGGCGCCGGCTGTAGTCGCGCAGCAGCTCGCGGTAGCGTGCGGGCAGACGGCCCGTTGCGAAGGCGTCCGAAATGCGCCGGCGCTCGGCCTCCGGAAGCTCGGGCAGCCAGTCGGCCGCGGCCGGACCCTCGGGCGCGAGCAGCCCGGGCGGCGGCCCGAACGGCGAGAGCATCGATTCGTCGGCCGCCCGCTGCGGGGCCCCGGTGGCCGCGCCGGGCTGCGTGGCCCGGGGTTCGTCCGAACCGCCGGGCGCGCCCGTACCGTCCGTGTCCGGCTGCTCGGCGGCCGCGATCAGGGCGTCCAGTCCGTCCAGGACGCGCCCCTGCGCCTCCCGGACCCCGGCGCCGGTCAGGCCCCGCTCCAGGGCGTCGCGCGCCTCCACGGCGGCCTGTGCGATCGGCGCCAGAGCGTGCGCGAACGACGGCGGCGCCGAGTCCCCCAGGGCCGTCAGCCCCGCAACGACGCCCGACTGTCGCTCGGCGACCGCTCGGACGGCCTCGGCCGGGCGCGCGGTCTGCGCGTCGAGCCGCGCCGTGCGCGCCTGGAGGGCCGTCTGCACCGCGCGCAGCACGAGCAGGTCGCCGTGCAGGTCGGGCGGGGGCCGCTCGGACGGCGAGCGCCTCTCCTGCTCGCCGGGCTGCACCTGCGCGGCGGGCGATTCGGCCTTCCGGACGGCCTCCCTCAGCGCCCTCAGCTCGGCGACGATTCCCTCCTGCAGCGCCTGCACGTCCACGCCGGCGTTGCCCGCCTGCAGGCGATCGCGGGCACGGCCGATGTCCGCCCTCAGGCCGGCCAGCGCCGCCGGGAGGGCCGTGCTGCCGGTCTCCCGGGCCGCCGACAGGGCCTCGGCAGCCTGGTCGGCCACCGCCTGCTGGCGCTCGGCCAGGCGTGCGACGGCCAGTTGCGCGCTGCGCACCGGCACGGCCGACAGGGCCTCGGCGACGGCGCGCGTGTCGGCCAGGATCGACTCCTGCTCGGCCTCCATGGCCTCCAGAAGGCCTGCCAGGCGTGCACGCGCCGCCGCCCGTTCCTGCGCGCGGAGGGCCGCCACGGCTGCGCGCACGGCTGTGAGCGCGTCGGCAAGGCTGTGCTCGGCCTCCGCCTGTGCCTCCCCCGCCGGTGCCCCCTGGCCGGAGCCCAGCGTGCGCTCGGCGTGCAGCATGTGGGCGACGGCCGCCGCCAGATGCGCGGCGCCTGGACGGCCCGGGGCCTGCGCCTGCACCCCTTCTGCGCGCGTGCGCACGTCCGCCTGCGCGGCCGCCGTGCCGGCCGCTGCCGCGGCGGCCTGACGGGCCAGCAGATCGGCCAGGGCCGCCTCCAGTTCGGTGAGGCGCCGCAGCTCGGCGGCCGTGTCGGACGCGGCGAGCAGCGCGGCCATGGCCGCCAGATCGCCGGCGACCTGCTCCTGCAGGCGCGCGGATTCGTCCAGGCGCCCCCGGGCCAGCAGCCGCCGGGCCTCGGCCATGGTCTCGACGATGAACCGGTCGCGGCTGAGCGCGAGCGCCTCGGCCAGGCGTGCGGCCTGGGCGGGCTCGTCGTTCTCGAGCCGGCCGACCAGCCCGAGCAGATGCTGTTCGAGTTCGGCCATGCGCAGCTCCGCCCGGCCCTGCTGGGCCGCCAGCGCTGCGGCGTCCTGTGCGTGCGCACCGCCGGCGGCCAGGAGCGCCAGCGCGCATGCTGTGAGCAGCCATCGCATGGTCATTCGTCCCACAGGGATTCCAGGGCACGCGCCTGCTCGGCGCGCGTGCGGCGCAGCAGGTCGGCCTGGGATTCGGCGAGTTCCTCCACGGACGTGAGCACGGATGCGTACCCTTCCATGAGCAGCATGCGCGTGCGCACGGCGTCCAGTTGCGCCGCGATTTCGCCCATCGCCTGCGCGGCCGCCGGCGTGTCGGCCCGGCCCAGCGCATCGGCCGCCAGCGCCACGGCCCCGCCGGGTGCCGCCAGGCGCCTGAGCGGCGCCACGACGGCGGCGGAACGCGCGGCGTGGTCGGCGTCGGTCAGGATGCCGTTGTTGAGCATCTGCGCCAGGACGTCCGCATACGCGTCGCCCACAAGGCCCAGCAGCCCGCCGAGCGCACTCTGGCGGCGCGCGAGCGCTCCGGCCGCCGGCACGTCCCGGAGCAGGCGGCGCTGTTCGGAGAGGTAGTCCTCCAGATCCCGCCGCAGGTCGAGCTGTCGCAGCAGGAGCGCGGCGAGCAGTTCGCGTCCCCGCACCAGGCGGAACGTCGTGGGGGCGCTGCGGCCCTCGTTCGGCCCGCCGACCGTGCACGCGTCGCGCGCGGCCGCCCGTATGACCAGCCGCCCGCCCGGCTCGAGACCGAGATCCGACAGGTCCACCACGGCCCGCTCGCGCACGAATGCCCGCGCCGGCCCCTGCCATACGGCCATATCGGGCAGCGAGTGCGCGTCCGCGCCGTCCTCGTGCGTGACCTCCAGCCGGACGCCGACCGCGCCGTAGTCGTCCTGCACGTGCACGAGCAGCGGCAGCCGCGCCGTCGGCAGCACCAGGTCGCCCACGCCGTCGGCGGCCAGGCGCACCTGCGGCGCGCGGTCGGGCACGGCCGTGATATCCGCCACGAGCGGTGCGGCCGATTCGAGCCCGAACGCGTCCGTGAGCGCGATCGCACAGTGCACGTCGGCATGCACGGGCAGGGTGAAGCGCACGCGCGCCTCGCCGTCCCACTCGGGCGCCGGTGCGGGGGCTCCGTCCGCACGGCAGCGCGCGTCGGAGAGCGGCGCAGAGGCATCCAGCACGATCGTGGCCTCGCTGCCGACGGGCACCGAGAAGGCCGGCGTGTTCCAGGGCAGGATGACCGGCTCGGGGGCGATGTAAGGGGGCGGGCGCACGACCAGGCGCGCGGCGGTCACGTGCGGGCGCTCCCGGACCATGATCCGGCGGCCGTCCAGGCGGCCGTCGCCCGCGCGCACGGCCACGTGCACGGACTCCTCGAGGCCGGCCGATTCGGCCTCGAGGCGGTTGCCTCCGGTGCGCGCCATGGCCAGCGTGCGCGTCGTTGCGGACTGCAGCCCCGTGAGCGTCAGCCGCCCGCTGCGCGGGACGGCGCCGTCGGCGTGCACGCTTACGCGTACGGGCTCGCCGCGCGGGGCGACCTCGGGCAGCTCGACGAATGCCAGGCGCGTGCGCGGGGGCCAGGGCACGTTCCGAAGCAGCAGGTTGCGCTGCGCCCACAGGGCGGCCGCGCGCGGCTGGGCGAAGGCCAGTCCGGCGGCCAGCGCCAGGAGCGCGCCGGCGGCGGCGAGCGACCGCCGCACGGGCCGCCACTGCACGAGGCCGCCGGCGGAGAGGCCCCGGGCGGCGCGGCCGGCGCGTGCCAGCACGCTACGGCGCAGCGCATCGGCCCCCAAGCCGCGTTCCTCGGCCAGCCAGAGCGCGGCGGCGAACAGGTCGGGCGGGCCCGGCCACCGCCCCTCGACCTCCAGTGCCAGGGCGGCATCGGGGAGCGGGCGCAGAAGGGGCCACACCAGGTCGCGCGCGAGGCGCCACGCCACCACGGCCGCCCCGGCCGCCATGAGCGCCAGCCGTGCGCCCCCGGGCAGGAGGAACGCGCGGTCGAGCGCGCAGTCCGCCAGTGCGACGGCGGCCAGGACCCACGCCGTCCGGCCGGCCCCCCGCAGGACCATGGCCAGCCGGAGCCGGCGGCGCAACTGCGCCATGCGCATCCTGAGCAGCAGGACATCGACCGGTTGGGCCACGCCGTCGCCTCTGGCAAGGCGTCCGCACGGCCGCCGCGCCCCGGCCGCGGGGAACGCCGAAAACGGTTGAAGCCAACGCGCGATTTGCTTATAGTGTTCCGTTATTATAGGGGGAGATTGTCGGCCGGGAAAGGACCCCGCGGTCCGGCATGGGATCGAGGACGAGATGGCGCAATTGAAGACGCACGAAGGCAACCTGAACGCCGGCGGCAAGCGGTTTGCGCTGGTTGTGAGCCGCTTCAACGAGTTCTTCTCCGGCCGTCTGCTCAGCGGCGCCGAGGACTGCCTGATCCGCCACGGGGCCGCGCCCGAGGACGTCGAGGTCTTCCGCGTGCCGGGCTCGTTCGAGCTGCCGCTGGCCGCCCGGAAGGTGGCCGAAACCGGCCGGTTCCAGGCCATCGTCTGCCTGGGGGCCGTCCTGCGCGGGCAGACCCCCCACTTCGACTTCGTCGCTTCGGAAGCCGCCAAGGGCATCGCGCAGGTGAGCCTGAGCACCGGGCTGCCCGTCATCTTCGGCGTGATCACCACCGAGACCGTTGAGCAGGCTGTGGACAGGTCGGGGGCGCGGGCGGGCAACCGCGGCGCCGAGGCGGCGCTGGCCGCCATCGAGATGGCGAACCTGCTGGACGGAATCGCCGGTCCTTGACGCGTCTCCGGCGCCGGCGGATCGCCGCGCCGGCCTTCCCGCTCGGTGCGTCCTCCGGCACTGCCGCACGTGATGAAGGCTTCCATTGTTCTTCTTCGGACAACCCTGTGAAATCGCAGACCCTCGCGCGTGAACTGGCCCTCAAGACCCTCTACCGGCATGACCTGCTCGGCGGGCGGCCCCAGGCGGACCTGGTCGCCTTCTGTGTGGAGCACGGCGAGGCCGCCGTCGCCGCCGAGGCCATCGAGATCGTCAAGGGCTGCCTGGAGCACGCCGAGGCGCTGGACGACCTGATCCGCCGCACGGCCGAGAACTGGGACCTGGAGCGCATGGCTGCCACGGACCGCAACGTCCTCCGCATCGGCATCTACGAGCTGCTTTTCCGGCACCGGACGCCGCCCAAGGTCGCCATCGACGAGGCGATCGAACTGGCCAAGAAGTACAGCACGCAGAACTCGCCCACGTTCGTCAACGGCATACTGGACCGCATCTACACCACGCGCGTCCTGCATGCGCACGGCGAGGGCGCGCGGCCGGGCGTCGCCGACGGGGACCCCATGGTGCGCTGCGACCTGCACGTCCACTCGACCGCCTCGGACGGCTCGGTCGCCCCGTGCGAACTCCCCGGGCTGGCCGCACGGGCCGGCCTGGCGGCCATTGCGCTGACGGACCACGACTCGGTCGAGGGCGTCGCCGAGGCCCGCGAGGCGGCCGAGTCGCTCGGCATCGAGCTTGTGCCGGGCATCGAGCTGACCGCCTATGCGCCCCGCGAGGCGTCCATGGCGGAGGTGCACATCGGCGGCCTGTTCGTCGATCCGTCGCACCCGGACCTGCTCGCCAGCCTGCGCGGGCTGCGGCGCGGGCGCGTGGAGCGCGTCGAGGCTATGGTGCGGGCGCTGGCGCGGCTCGGCGTGCTGGTGGACGCCGAGGCGGTGCTGAAGCGTTCGCAGGGAGGCGCCGTCGGGCGTGTGCACGTCGCCCAGGAGGTGGTGGCGCGCGGCTACTGCAGTGACCTGCGCGAGGTTTTCGATCGCTACATCGGCCAGGACGGCCCCGCCCACGTGCGCAAGAAGGACATGAGCCCCGGGCAGGCGATCGACCTCATTCACACGGCGGGCGGGTGCGCGGTCCTCTGCCATCCGGGCCTCGGCGGAGGCGTCGACCACCTGATCGACGACCTTGTCGCCGCAGGGCTGGACGCCCTGGAGGTGCACTGCCCCGCCCACACGGCCGAGGATGAGAAGCGCTACATGGACATCGCGCGCGAGCGCGGCCTGCTGATCGCCGGGGGGAGCGATTTCCATGGCGAGGCCAAGCCCGACGTGAAGCTGGGCCAGGAGGCCGTCTCGGGCATCGAACTGGAGCTGATCCGGCGGCGCGCGTCCGCCCCGTCCCGTTGACCGTCGCATGAGGACACCGCATGTCGCTGTTGAACCCGTTCAAGCGCAAGAAGCCGGACAGCCCTGAGGCCGCGACCCCTGCTGGCGCCGCCGCCCCGTCGTCGGCCGAGGCCCCCACCGAGCCGCGCAACGGCCTGTTCGGACGGCTCCGCAGCAGCCTGGCGCGCACGCGTCAGAAGGTGACCGGCAGCCTGCTGAGCGTGCTGGCCATCCGCCGGCCGCTCGACGAGGCCGTGATCGAGGAGATCGAGGAGCAGCTCTACGTGGCCGACGTCGGCCCCAAGACCGTCGCCCGGCTCTGCCGGGAGCTGCGCGCGGCGCACAAGGAGGGCCGAGTCACGCAATCGAACCAGGTCGCCGAGTTCCTGGCCGGCCTGATCAAGGACGAGCTGCGCCGGTGGGACACCGAGCTGCGTCTGCCGGAGACCGGCCCGGCCGTCCTCATGGTCGTGGGCGTGAACGGGTCCGGCAAGACGACGAGCATCGCCAAGCTGGCGCAGCGGTTCGTCCGCCAGGGCCGGCGGGTTCTGCTGGCCGCCAGCGACACGTTCCGGGCGGCGGCCGTCGAGCAGCTCTGCATCTGGGCCGAGCGCGTCGGGGCCGACATCGTGAAGAACGAGAGCGCGGACCCGGCCGCCGTGGCCTTTGACGCGGCCGAGAAGGCGCTGGCCGGCGGCTACGACGTGCTGATCATCGACACGGCAGGCCGGCTGCACACGCGCAGCAACCTGATGATGGAACTGGAGAAGGTCCGGCGGGTCGTGGCGGGCAAGGTGCCGGGCGCCCCGCACGAGACGCTCCTGGTGCTGGACGCCACCACCGGTCAGAACGCCGTCAGCCAGGCGTTGCGGTTCAACGAACACATCCCGCTGACCGGCCTCGTGCTGGCCAAGCTGGACGGCACGGCCAAGGGCGGCATCGTGTTCGGCATGCGGGACCAGATCGACCTGCCTGTGAAGTTCATCGGCATCGGCGAACGGGCCGACGACCTGGTGCCCTTCGACGCCGACCGATTTGTGGACGCACTTTTCGAATGACCCCTTTCCCGTCGGGGAACGACAGATGACACAGCCCATGCACTTCGACGAAGTACGCCGCCTGTTCGACAAGCACGTCGTGGCCAACTACGCGCGCCAGGCCGTGGCGTTCGTGCGCGGGGCCGGCTCGTATCTCTGGGACACCGAGGGGAACCGCTACATCGACCTGATGCCCGGCTGGGGCACCACGCTGCTGGGGCACTGCCACCCCAAGGTCGTGACGGCCGTCCAGCGCCAGGCCGCCATGCTGCTGCACGTGGACAACACGTTCTACATCCCGCCGCAGGGCCAACTTGCGCAGGCGGTCAGCGAGCGTTCGTTCGGCGGCAAGTGTTTCTTCTGCAACAGCGGCGCCGAGGCGAACGAGGCCGCGCTGAAGCTCGCCCGAATCTACGCCGAGGAGTCCGGCCGCTACAAGGTCATCAGCATGCTGCACTCCTTCCACGGCCGCACGATGGCGGCGATCCGGGCCACGGGCCAGCCGGCCTATCATCGGGGCGTGCCCCACGTGGAGGGCTTCTGTTACGTGCCGATGAATGACCTGGACGCGGTCAAGGAGGCGGTCGACGACGAGACGTGCGCCGTGATCGTGGAGCCGATCCAGGGCGAGGGCGGCGTGAACATCGCCACCCAGGAGTTCATGGAAGGGCTGCGTGCCCTCTGCGACCAGAAGGAGATGCTTCTGATCTTCGACGAGGTCCAGACCGGCGTCGGCCGAACCGGGGACTGGTTCGCCTACCAGAACTACGGCGTCACCCCGGACGTCATGACGCTGGCGAAGGCGCTCGCCAGCGGTGTGCCGATCGGCGCGATGGTGGCCCGGCCCGAGGTGGCCGAGCGCCTGGTGCCCGGCACCCACGCCTCGACATTCGGCGGCAACCCGCTGGCCTGCGCCGCCGGGCTGGCCACGTTCCAGGCCATCGAGGACGAGGACCTTCTGTCCGCCTGCCGCAGAGTCGGAGAGCACATTCACGAGCGCCTGACGGCGATGGCGGGCGAGTTCGACATCGTGCGCGAGGTCCGCGGGCGAGGCGTCATGTGGGGGGTGGACCTGACCCGGCCGGCCGGTCCCGTCTTCCAGTACTGCCTGGAGCAGCGGGTCCGCCTGAACTGCACCCACACCAGCGTTCTGCGCATCCTGCCGGCCATGAACGTGCCGCGGGACGTTCTGGATGTCGGCCTGGACGTGCTGCGCGACGGACTGGCCAGGGCGCAGGCCGGCGACATCTGACCAATCGGAGGGAGGCGGCGATGCACCTGATCACGCTGATGGACTGGGAGCCGGACCGGATCTGCGAACTGCTCTCTCTGGCCCACGATTTGAAGGCCCGGGCGCGCGCCGGCACGCTGGAGCCGACCCTGCGCCGCAAGACGCTGGCCCTGCTCTTCGAGAAGCCCTCGATCCGCACGCGCGTGTCCTTCCAGGTGGCCATGACGCAGCTCGGCGGCAGCTCCATCTACGTGTCGCAGGCGGACGCCAACCTGGGCAAGCGCGAACCGATCAAGGACGGCGCCCGCGTGCTGGCGCGCTACGTGGACGGCGTGGCGGCGCGGACGTTCGCCCACGAGACGGTGGAGCAACTGGCCGCCTATTCCTCCGTGCCCGTCATCAACGCCCTGAGCGACGCCGCCCACCCCTGCCAGGCGCTGGCGGACGTCCTGACGATCCAGGAGCGCTTCGAGGAGCCCGAGGCGGCGCGCGTCGTCTTCGTCGGCGACGCCAACAACGTGTCGCGTTCCCTGGCCACGCTCTGCGCGAAGCTGCGGATGGACTTCACCCTCGCCTGCCCGCCCGAGTACTCATTTACCGACGATTTCATGGCCACGCTCCATTCGACGACCGGCCGCCGCATCGTCGTCTGCCACGACCCGGCCCAGGCCGCCGCCGGCGCCGACGTGCTCTACACCGACGTCTGGACGAGCATGGGACAGGAGGCGGAGGCGGAGGCGCGCAAGAAGGCGTTCGCCGGCTTCTGCGTGGACGCCGCCCTCGTTGCGCGCGCTGCGCCGGGCGTTATCGTCATGCATGACCTGCCCGCGCACCGGGGCGAGGAGATATCGGACGACGTGATCGAGGGCCCGCACTCGGCCGTCTTCGACCAGGCGGAGAACCGCCTGCACGCCGAACGGGCGCTGCTGCAGATGCTGCTGGCCTGAACGCCGCCCGGCGGCCCCGGCTGACCAGGGTGTGACAGGAAATGGCGGATTCGCCGCGTCGGTCCCAGCCGAAGACGTCCGCGCGCACGGAGCCGGCCTGTGAGGGCTGCCCGGCCCTCTGCTGTCACGACCTGGTCATGCCCATTCTCAAGCCTCGCACCCGCGAGGAGATCGACGAGCTGAAGTGGAAGCTCCAGTATGACACCGTCAGCGTCTTCATCTCCAACCAGCGCTGGCATCTCCAGGTCAAGGGCCGCTGCATCTACCTGACCGACGATTGCCTCTGCTCGATCTACGAATGGCGCCCGGAACGGTGCCGCCGGCACAGCCCCTCCGACTGCGAGCGGTACGGCTCCTACTTCGACGTGCGGATGGAGACGCCGGAGGAACTGGAGTCGTATCTGAGCCGCCAGCGCCGGGGGCGGCGCAAGCCGAAGCCGCGCCGCTGATGGACCGCTGCGACGCACGCGCGGCCGCGGACGTTCCGGCGGCCGGAAGGGTTTCGCGGTCGTCTGTGTAGCACAGCCGCCCGGCGGGCGCTCTCCCACTCGCGCGCACGCGCCATTGTTTGACAGGCGCCGCTGCCGGGATTACACTCGATGCCTTGCGGCCGACGCCGTGCTCATCCCGCATTCCCGCTCACGCAAGGAGACCGTCAGCATGGGCCTCAGACACGAGAAGGCCACGGCCGGCATCGAACGGATGCCGAACCGCGCGCTGCTGTATGCCACCGGACTGACCCCCCGCCAGATGGACCGGCCGTTCATCGGCGTCTGCTCCAGCTTCACGGACCTCGTGCCCGGTCACGTGGGGATGCGGAGTCTCGAACGCCGCATCGAATGGGGCGTCTGCAGCGGGGGCGGCGTGCCGTTCCTGTTCTCCGTGCCCGGTATCTGCGACGGCATCGCGATGGGCCACGTCGGCATGCACTACTCCCTGCCCTCGCGGGAGCTGATCGCCGACATCATCGAGTCGATTGTGGAAGCGCATCAGTTGGACGGGCTTGTGCTGTTGACGAACTGCGACAAGATCACGCCCGGCATGCTGATGGCGGCCTGCCGGCTGGACCTGCCCACTGTCGTCGTCACGGCCGGTCCGATGCTGTCCGGCCACCACAAGGGGCGGCTGCTGTCGCTTGTGCGGGACACGTTCGAGGCCGTGGGCCTGTGCAAGGCGGGCAGACTGGGCGAGTCCGACGCCGCCGAACTCGAGATGGAGGCATGCCCCGGCCAGGGCTCGTGTCAGGGGCTCTACACGGCCAACACGATGGCGTGCCTGACCGAGGCCATGGGCATGAGCCTGCCGGGCAGCGGCACGGGGCTGGCCGGTTCGGCCAGGAAGGAACGCCTGGCCGAACAGGCCGGCGAGCGCGTGGTGGCCCTCGTGCGCGAGGGGATCACGGCGCGCCGGGTCGTCACCCGCGAGTCCCTGCGGAACGCCATCCGCGTGGACATGGCCCTGGGCGGCTCGACCAACACGGCGCTGCACATCCCGGCCATCGCGCACGCGGCCGAGGTGGACGTCACGCTGGAGGACTTCGACCGGCTCAGCCGCGAGACGCCCCAGATCACGTCTCTGCGGCCCGGCGGCGAACTGATGATGGAGCACCTGGAATGGGCCGGCGGCATCCCGGCGGTGATGAAGAACCTGGCGGCCCTTCTGAACACCGACTGCGTGGGCGTGAGCGGCCTGAGCGTGCGGGAGGTCGTGGACGCCACTCCTGCGGGCGATCCGGCCGTGATCCGGAGCCTTGACGACCCGATCGCACGCGAAGGCGGCATCGCGGTGCTGAAGGGGTCCCTGGCGCCGGACGGAGCCGTGGTGAAGCAGGGCGCCGTGCAGCCCGACATGATGAAGTTCACCGGCACCGCCCGGGTGTTCGACGGCGAGGACGCCGCCATGGAGTACCTGATGGCCGGCAAGGTGGTGCCGAACGACGTGCTGATCATCCGCTACGAGGGGCCGCGGGGCGGTCCCGGCATGCGGGAGTCCCTGGCGCTGACGGCCGCCGTGGCCGGCAGCGGCCTGGGCGACAAGATCGCCATCGTGACCGACGGGCGGTTCAGCGGAGGCACGCGCAACCTGAGCATCGGCCACGTCTCACCCGAGGCCGCCGAGGGCGGCCCGATCGCGCTGGCGAAGGACGGCGACAGGGTGACCGTGGACGTGCCGGCGCGCACGCTGGACCTGCAGGTGGCGCCGGAGGAGCTGGAGCGCCGCCGGCAGTCCTGGAAGCGCCCGGCCCCGAGGTTCACTCGCGGCTGGCTGGCCCGCTACTGCCGCCTGGTCTCCAGCGCGGCCGACGGCGCGGTGCTGTCGCCGCCGTGCGACTGAGGGGGCGAGCCTCGAACAGGCGAGTTCGATGGAAGAAACCGGCCTGGTCCTGCGGCCGTTCGTCAGCCCGTGGGCCATCGCCCTGCTGGCGTGCGTCCTGGTGGGCGTCTGCGTGCTCGCCTACGTGCGCACGCCGGGCGCCCTTGCGGGCCGGTTTCGGGCGCTGCTGATCGCGCTCCGGGCGATGGCGGTCGCTGCGGCCGGCGTGGCGCTGCTTCGGCCCAGCCTGGAGGTGACGCACCACGAGGTCGTCCGCCGGCCCCTGCTCCTGCTGGTCGATGCCAGCCGGTCCATGCGCGAGATCCGCGACATGCCCGGCGGGCGGAGCCGAAGCGAGGCTGCCGACGAGGTGCTGGCGCGCAATGCGGACGAGCTGGAGGCCCTCGAGGGCCTCTACGACGTGACCGTGCTGCGCTTCGGCCGGGGCCTGCTCGGACGCGGCGCGGACGACGACGATGCGACGGGGGCGCGCTACAGCGCCTACGGGCTGGCCATGGAGCAGGCGTTCGACCACGTCGCCGCCGGGCAGGCCGACGCGCTGGTCGTCATCGGCGACGGGGCGCACAACCTGGGTCCGCCGGACCCCGTGGACGTCGCCGGCGCGCTGAACGCCCAGGGCGTGCCCGTCCACACGATCGGCATGGGCGAGGAGCAGGACCCGTCCGCCTTCTGCGACGTGCGGATTGTCGAGGTCACGGCGCCTCCGACCGCTTTCGTGTTCGCCGCCCTGCCGATTCGTGTGCAGATGCTCCTGCGCGGGTGTCGGGGCCGCACGGTGCCGGTGCGCATGCAGTTCGGAGACCAGCCGCCGCAGGAACGCGTGCTGACGGCCGCCCACGACGAGGAACTGATTCCCCTGGAGTTCGAGGCGGTGCCGGAGGCGGTGGGCGAGCAGAAGGTCACCGTCCGGGCCGAGCCGATGCCGGACGAACTGCTCGTGACCAACAACGCCTTCACCACGTACGTGCGCGTGGGCAGCGAGGGGGTGCGCGTCGGCCTGTTCGACACGCTGCGGCCGGAGAGCAAGTTCATCGCCCATGCCCTGACCGGGGCGGAGCACGTGGCGCTGCGCCGGGTGCTCGTGCTGCCCGGGCAGAGCCCCCCGTCGGACGTGTTCGACGCGGCGCGTTACGACGTGGTCATGCTGGGCGATCTGGGGCCGACGGCGCTGGTTCCCAGCCGCGTTCTGGCGCTGAAGACGGCCGTCCAGGAGGACGGCAAGGGGCTGATCGTCCTGTTCGCCGGCGGCGGCGAGCGGGCGGGCGAGGCGTTCTCGCACACGGCCATGCAGGACCTTCTGCCCGTCCGCCTGGGGGGCGACCTGCGCCCGTCCGAGGGGATGTCGCAACTCGTGCCGGCGCCCGCACATGCGGGCCATCCCGTGCTGGCGCTGGCGCCGACGCCCGAGGAGACGGCCGCCAGGTGGCGCGGGATGCCTCCCCTGACCGGCACGCTGACCGGCGCGGAGCCGAAGCGCGGCGCCACCGTGGTGGCGCAGGACGACGGCGGCCGCCCGCTGCTGGTCGTCCACCGGGCGGGCGCCGGCCGCGTCGCGTGCGTGCTGTGCGACACGACGTTCCGGTGGTTCTTCACGGAGCGCGACACCCAGGACGCCCACCGGCGGTTCTGGCGTCAACTGGTGCTGTGGGCCGGCGGGTCGGCCAAGGCGGACGACGTGCGCCTGCGTCTGGACCTGAGCCGGCAGCGCCTGCTGATGGACGAGGCCGTGACGGCCAGAGTGCACGTTTCCGACGCCGACGGCGTCCCCCTGCGCGAGGCGGAGGTGTCGATCCAGGTGACCGACCCCCGGGAGCGCACCGTGGCACTGTCGCCCGTCTACCAGCGGGAGGCGGCGGCCTTTGAGGCCGAGTTCTCGCCCGCCCTGGCCGGGGAGTACACGGTGGAGGCCACGGCGCGCCGCGGCGCCGCGCACCTGGGGCGGGAGCGGGCGCACTTCCAGGTGAGCAGCCCGGACGCCGAGGTGGAGGACCCGCTGCCGGACCTGGCTCTGCTGCGCCGGGTCTCGGCGGCCACCGGGGAGGCCGGCGGCCGCTACGTCCACCACTCGCGCGCCGACAGCCTGTTCGCCGCGCTGCGCAAGGGGGGCGCCCCGCTGACACTGACGACCCGGCGGCGCGCGGACGTCTGGGACTCCTGGCCCCTGTTCGCCGTCTTCGGCGCGTGTCTGGCGGCCGAGTGGGCCGTGCGGAAATGGAGGGGACTGCCGTGAACGAGCGCGGACGCAGGGCGGTCTTCCTGGACCGCGACGGCACGCTCATACGCGACGCCGACTACCTGACGGAGGTCGACCAGGTGGAGTTCCTGCCGGGCGTGCCGGAGGCGCTGCACGCCCTGCGCGAGGCGGGGTATCTGCTCCTGGTGGTCACGAACCAGAGCGCCATCGCGCGCGGATGGCTCAGCGAGCCGGAGCTGGTGCGGATCCACGCCGAGCTGAACGCCCGCCTGCGGGCCGCCGGGGCGTCCGTGGACGCCTTCTACTACTGCCCGCACCTGCCGGACGGCGCGGTGGCGCAGTATGCGCGCGCCTGCGACTGCCGCAAGCCGGCGCCGGGCCTGATCCTGCGGGCCGCGGGGGAATGGCGGGTGGACCTGGGCCGGTCTTTCATGGTGGGAGACAGCGAACGCGACGTGGAGGCCGGGCGCCGGGCCGGCTGCCGCACGGTGCGGATCGGCCGGTCACCGGGCGCCGCCGCGGACCTGGGCGAGGCGGCGGGGCGCATCCTGGGGGGCGAGGCGGCCCGTTCTCAGTAGCGGTATTCCTTCAGTTCGTCGTCCACCTCTTCGGGCGTCGGCAGGCTCACCTGGGCTTCCTGGAGGTTCTTCAGGATCTGGTCCACCGCGTCGCTCTTCTGCGCGCGAAGCTCGCGCAGGATGCCCATGTAGACCGTCCGGGACACGCCGGCCCGCCCCGTCAGCACGTCCACGACGGCCGTCTCGCGGACGCGGTCGAAGCGGACGGTCATCCGGGGGCTGCCGTCGTTGTCCTCCGCCTCGTTCCACTGGGTGGCGAAATCCCGGGCCTGCTGTTCCAGCGCGGCGGATTCGTTGTAGTTGCCCAGGCCGAGGGCGACCAGGGAGCGGATCAGGTAGACCCACACGAGCCGGCGGGCCTCCTGCGTCGTCTTGTCCTGCAGTGCGTAGTCCATGGCTGCGCGCCGGTAGGCATCGTAGGTGCGGTTGCGGACCTCGTCGGGGTAGTCCTTCTTGAGCATTGCGAAGTAGGCCTGCGACTTTCGGACGTCGCCGGTGTAGTAGAACTCCATCAGGCCGCGGGTGAGGAAGTTCTTGAGGCCTTCGGTTGCGCCGGTGGCGAACCGGCTGCCCCGCTCCTCGATCATCTTGCGGTAGAGCGGGAGCGTGGCATCGGCGAAGCGGTAATCGGGGCCCACCTCGAGCTGCAGCACGCCCCGGGTATCGAACAGGACGCGCCCGTGTGTCACCAGGCTCTGCATGGAGGCGTAGATGATGCGCTCCAGGGTGACGCGCTGGAACTCGTAGAGTCCTTCGCCTTCCCGCAAGTCGCCCTCGCCTTCCTCGTACGGCTTGGGCACCTCCTTGCCGAACGATTCGAACTTGCTGACGGTCCGGGCCTCCAGTTCGTCCAGCTTGCGCACGCCGACGGTGGCCCAGTAGACGGCGTGGGGGTAGGGACTGCGCCAGTCGAACGGGCCGTATTGCTCGCGCAGCTCGAGCATCAGGCGGACGTCCATCTTCATCTCCTCCCGCAGCCGTCTGGCCCGGGCGAAGGCGGCGGTCTTGCGAATGGCGAACAGGTTGTAGTCCCGGTTCACGATCTCGAAGATCGGCCGCGGGACGGAGGCCGTCTGCTTGTAGAACTCGAAGAAGCCGTCGACGATGTCGAACCCGTGAACCATGCACTCCTGGTGGAAGCGCTGCACGTCGGAGTCGGCGAGCAGTTCCTCGCGCGTGGCGGGTGCCTTGGCCAGGGTCTCCAGTTGCTCGGCAGTGCCTTCCCCGCCGATGATCTCGTGCATGAGCAGGCCCAGGGACCGCTTGTAGAACATGTTGGCGTTGTCGGTCTGTTCGCCCATCTTGTGGTAGAACAGCATTGCCAGGCGGTCATAGAGCATGGCGGAGTAGGGATTCTGCGGTATCCCCTGGTCGCGCAGAAGCTCGACGCCGGCCCAGACCCAGGGCCAGCGGTCGGGCAGCTTGGACATGCGGCAGCTGACGTTGTAGGCGAGGTTCCAGGACTGGATGTCCCACACGGGCGCGAACCGCGGGGCGAGCTTGCAGGCCCAGTCGGCCAGTTGCACGAGTTCGAAGTAGCGATCGTCCATCTTCAGGGCTTCCATGCGGATCCAGATCACGTCGATGATCAGGCCGCGGCCCCATCCGAGCACCTGCGTGGCCAGCGCCAGTTGTGGGGTGAGCCCCTCGACGGGCTGGTTGGTCAGATCGTATTCCTCGCGCATCCGCTGAAGCGGGTCGAGGGCAGCCCCCGCCGCAAACAGCAGGACGAGCGCAGTGCTCAGGGAGACGAGTCGTTTCAGCCTGGTGCTCACGGCGTCCCGGCCCCTTCCGATCAGACGATCACGCGGGCGAGTTCCCTGCGCGTGTAGAAGTAGATGCCGATCAGCATCGCCACGGTGCCCTGCAGGAACACCATCACCGCGCCGGCCAACGCCACGGACGACCACGTCACCGTGATGCCGTCCGTCAGATCGGACAGCGGGTTGTACTTCCCGAAGTGCGGCATGACGGTCAGGAATCCCTCCACGCCCCGTCGCCAGATCGTCTCCAGGAGGTCCCGCAGAAACGGCGCCTCGCCGGTCATGATCGCGGGCTCCAGGAGGGTTCCGAACCAGGGCCCGATGAGCCCCACGACGACGACGAAGACCACGGTCAGGGTGGCCACGGGGAACGAGAACACCGCCCCCGCCATCATGCCCAGGGCCGCCAGCAGGGCCACGTGGCAGAGCAGGGTGAGCAGGGCCCGGTAGTAGTTGGGCCAGAAGCCGCCCTGCTTCTGCAGGATCTCGATCGGGATCGTGTGGTTGAACATCGCGGCCGAGGCCGTGTTGATGTTCTCATACTGGAAGAACAGGGTGCCGTCCGGCGGAACCACCGAGGCCGGCATCTCGAACTCGTTGCGCGCGTAGGCCGTCCATTCATATCCGGCCGCCGGCGGAAGCTCGACGTGGACCGGCACATACCGGAAGCCCGTCTTGCCCTTCTCGTCCTCCACCACGTCCCGCCGCAGGACGACCCACGTGCCGCTGAGTTCCTCGCCCGGCTTGCTGGAGTGGGCATCCCAGCGGACGAACAGCGAGCCCTCCTGGCCGGGAAGGAGTCCGTCCACCCGCATCACGATCGCGTGCCCGGCCATGACGGTGTAGTACTCGGCCAGCGTGGCGTCCAGCACGCGCCGCTTGTGGCGTTCGCGCTTGTGCACGTTGTCGCCCGCGTCGCCCTTGGCGACGATCTCCTTCCATATCTCCTCGGCCCTTGTGAACGCCTGCTCCGGCAGTTCGGGGATCACCGGACGACGCGCCACGAGGACCTCATCGAAGACCTGGTTGTAGTTCGCCATTGCCGCTTCGGCTTCGCGCTTCAGCATGCGGCGCGTATCGGGTTTCTTCACCAGTTGCATGGTGAGGGCGGCGGCCGCGAACGCCATGATCGACAGGATCGTCGAGCACATGACGACCACGCCGAACCACTTGCCCAGCAGGAACTGCCAGCGCTTCAGCGGCTTCGTGTCGGTCACCTGGATGTGCTTCTGCTCCACCTCCGAGCAGATGCTGGCGGCGGACACGAAGATGGCCAGCACGCTCAGGAGCGTCAGCCCCAGGACGAGCGCATAGAAGAGCGTCAACTGCGTCTGGCTCTTCAGGCTGCCCTCCGTCTTGAGTATGAACGGCAGGGACAGCATCAGCACCGCGAAGAAGACCAGCAGCACGATGACGACCTTGCGGTGCAGGGCCTCGATGATCAGCTTGCGCGCAACGGCCCAGAGGTAGGTCCAGTTGCGCCAGAAGACGATGACGGCCACGACGCTGCCGACCAGGCAGAGCAGCGCGGCGGCCAGCGGCCAGCGGTTGGCGCTGAGGTCGGCCACGAACGCGGCCGGTTGGGTCAGGACGAGGCGAGCCTTCCGCACCACGAGTGCCCCGACCATGACGACCAGCGGCACCATCGCGGCCAGGAAGACGAACAGCAGCACCTCCGGCATTCGATGGGCGAACCAGCGCAGCAGCCTGCGGATCCTATCCTTCATCGGCGTTCCCGGTCCCCCTGCCCATCAGGTCGTCGAGCACCTCGCGCCGCACGTTGGCCTCGCGGGCCGTTTCGGCCTCGGCAGCCTCCTGGCCGGCCTCCTCGGCGGTCCCGTCGTCGGCGGCGCGGGCCATCAGGTTGCCGATCAACGCCTCATCGGCGCCGGTGCGGATCACGGGGGCGGGCTCGGGCGCGGCGGGCGTCGCCGCCCTGCCCTCAATCTCGGCCCGGGCGGCCTCCACGAGCTGGTGCACCAGGTCCTCGCCCTCGCCCCCGCTCCGCTTCAGGAAGTCGGCGGCCGCGGTGCCCAATTCCGCCCCGGCCGTGACCAGCTTGTCCCGCTGGGCGTCCCGGACGACCTTCAGGAAGTACTCCTCCAGGGAGTGCTGGGGCGTGGAGACGTCGACCTCATCGGCCGACCCCAGGTGCGTGGCGATGATGTCCTTGACCGCCTGCACGGCCTCCTCGGGCAGGCGCGGGGCCTTGATCTGGGTCCTGTCCTCTGCCGACAGCAGCTCATCCACGGGGCCGATGGCGCGCTGCTTGCCGCCGTAGAGGATGCAGATGCGGTCGCAGACCTGGGCCACGTCGCCGAGCAGGTGGCTGCAGAGCAGGATCGTCTTGCCGCGATCGCGCAACGTCAGGATCAGGTCCTTCATCTCGCGGGTGCCGATCGGGTCCAGGCCCGTGGTCGGCTCGTCCAGGATGATCAGGTCGGGGTCGTTGATCAGCGCCTGCGCCAGGCCGATGCGGCGCGCCATCCCCTTGGAGAACTGGCCGACGGGCCGTCGGCGGGCGCGCTTGAGGCCCACCATCTCGATCAGTGCATCGGCCCGCGCCCGGCGTTCGCCCGGCGCCAGCCTGAAGAGCCGCCCGAAGAAGTCGAGCGTCTCCTCCGCGTTCAGGTAGGCGTACAGATGCGATTCCTCGGGCATGTAGCCGACGCGCTTCTTGACGTCGACGGCGCGCGGGCTCTTCCCGAACAGGCGCACGGCGCCGGAGGTGGGGAACAACAGCCCGAGGATGATGCGCACGCAGGTCGTCTTGCCGGAGCCGTTCGGGCCCAGCAGGCCGAACACCTCGCCGCGACGGATGTCGAGGTCCACCGAATCCAGGGCCTTGACGCTCTCCCGCCCCCAGAAGTCCCGGAAGGTCTTGGTCAACTGGATGATGTCTATGACGGTGTCATCTGCCGATGCCATGCTTCAGCCTTCCTCAGGCGGAGACGGGCACAGCCTCGCTCTCTTTGAGCGCCGTACCGGAGTAGGGTGAGAGGTTCTCGCCGAAGCGCACGAGCCGCGCGCTGTTGAAGATCACGATGAAGGAGCTGATGTTGTGGAGGACGGCGGCCAGGATCGGGCTGATGTAGGCCATGACGCCGAGCGTTGCCCCGCCGACGACGAAGACGACGCCCACCAGGATGTTCTGGACGATCACGGTGCGCAGGCGGCGCGAGAGGCGCACCAGGAACGGCAGCCGGCCCAGGTCGTCGCTCATCAGTGCGATCGAGGCGCTGTCGATGGCCACGTCGCTGCCGGCCGCGCCCATGGCGATGCCGAGGTCCCCTGCAGCGAGCGCCGGCGCGTCGTTGACGCCGTCGCCGACGACCGCCACCATGTGGCCTTCGGACCTGAGTATCTCGACCAGGCGCAGCTTCTGCTCCGGCAGGCACTCGCCCTGCACGTCGGTGCACCCCAGCTCGCCGGCCACGCGCTTCGCCACGCTCCAGCGGTCGCCGGTCAGCATCGAGATCCGCTGCACGCCGAGGTCGCGCAGGCTCTCGGTGGCCTGTTTCGCTTCCGGCCGGGCCCGGTCTTCGAGCCCCATCCAGCCGATGCATTCGCCGTCTCTGGCGACGAACAGCATGCTCATGCCGCTGACGTCGACGCCCTGGACCTCCTGCACCTTCACGCCACGCTCCTCGAGGAACGACGCGCGGCCGATGATCACCACGGAGTCGCCCAGGCGGCCCTCGACGCCGCGTCCGGGCGTCTCACGGAAGTCATGCACGTCCTTAACGATGATGTTGGCCCGGGCGGCGATCTTCTGGATGGCCTGGGCCACCGGGTGCCGCGAGTGGTGCTCAACGCTGGCGGCGGCCGTCAGCAGCTCCACGCCGTCCACGTCCGGCGCGGGCGACAGGCGGGTGACGGTCAGCTCGCCCGTGGTGAGCGTGCCCGTCTTGTCGAACACGACGGCCGATATGTCGCCGGCCGCCTCGAGGTGCGCCACCTTCTTGATCAGGACGCCCAGGCGCGCGGCGGCCGACAGCCCCGCGACCATGGCCGTCGGGGTTGCCAGGACGAAGGCGCACGGGCAGCAGACGACCAGAACCGTGATGACGCGCCGCATGTCCTTTGTGAAGACATAGAGCATGAACGCGACCATCAGCACCACGGGCGTGTACCAGTGCGCGTAGCGGTCGATCAACTGCATCATGGGTGTCTTGGTGCTCTCGGCATCCAGGATCAGGCGTTTGACCTTGCCGAGGGTCGTGTCCTCGCCCACGCGCGTCACTTCGACCTCGATCGAGCCGGTCACGTTCGTCGTGCCCGCGAAGACCTCGGCGTCCGTGCCCTTGTCGACCGGGAAGGACTCGCCGGTGATCGTGGCCTCGTTGATGGTGGTCTCGCCGGAGACGATGCGCCCGTCGGCGGCAATGCGGTCGCCCGGGCGCACGCGGATGCGGTCGCCCTTCTTCAGATCGGACACGCGCACGGTTTCCCCGCTGATCAGCTCGGCGGTCGGCGGCGTCAGCGTCATGAGCTTCTCGACCGATTCGCGCGCGCCGGCCGCCGTCTGTTGCTCGATCAGGCTGGCCAGCATCATGAAGAACGCAATGATGCCGGCCTCCGAGTAGTTCCCGAGAGCGAAGGACGCCAGCACGGCGATGGCGACCAGCACGGACATGTGCATGCGCCCGCGCCGCATCTCGTGCATGCCGCCCAGCAGGATCGGGCCGGCCAGGATCAGCGCTCCCACCAGGCCGCTGACGCCGCTGATGATCGGGTCGTTGGGAAAGAGGAGGTTGGCCAGGTACGCGTTGATGACCAGGGCGCCGCCGATGAACGTGATGACCAGGCGCGTCTGGATCGTTCCGACGTGTTCGTGCTCGTGCGCGCTTTGAAGGGCTGCTTCTGCCACGGATTGTGTCTCCCGTTCAGGGGTGTGGGCCGGACGAGGCCCGCTGTGTCCCCGCTCAATCCTCCGTAGGTGGCGGCGGTTCCGCCGACAGGAGGAGCCGCAACTCCCTGTCGGGATTCTCGTAGAGGATGTACACCGAACGCGCCGTGTCCATGACCGAGTTCAGCGTCCGCTGGAAGAACGTCTCGCGCAGGATGGCCGCCTCCTCGGACGAGGCCTGGTAGACGGGCAGCAGCTTGGCCATGGCCTCGGCGTCGGCCTGCGCCGTCTGCACCAGGCGTTCCTTGAAGCCGGCGGCCGACGCGACGATCTCGGCGGCCTTCGCCCGGGCGTCCTCCAGGATGGCGATGGACTCGATGCGGCCCTCGTCGATGAGCTGCTGGCGCAGACTGCTGGCGTTCTGTGCGTCCGTGAACGCCTGCCGAACGGCCAGGGGCTCGGTGGGGTTCTTGATGGCGTTGTCGATGACTTCGCTGGCTTCGACCGCCTCGACCCGGATGCCGAGCGGGATGCCCGCCCTGGCCTCGAACACGGCCACACGCCGCTGGAGTTCAAGGCGGATCTGGTCCAGCAGGGCCTGGCGCTTCAGGACGTCCATGACCTTCATCGAACCCACGACCTTGACGGTGGCGCCCAGCAGTTGCCGCTTGAGTATCTCCTCCGCGTCGGTGACGCCGAACAGGTAGGAGAGGGCTCCCGGGGCGTCCCCGCGCACGCGGTAGCGGGCGCGGACCTGCATATGGACGATGTTGGCGTCGCCCGTGATCAGAAAGCCGTCTTCCTGCACGCGCAATGCCGACTTGCGGGTCGGGGCGGGGCCCATCGGGTACTGCGTCCAGAACTCGGTTTCGACGGCCAGCGACCGTTCCTCGGTCGATACCCGCTCCACCGCTTCCCACGGCCACTGGATGTGCATCGTTCCGGGCTGCAGGGCCCATTCACCCCAGCTCGGCACGACCCGGCCGAAGCGCAGCTTGAACCGCACTTCCTGCGGCTGCACGTAAAAGATACCGCTGATCACGTAGAAGACGGCCAGGGCGATCATGGCGACCTTCAGCACCCGGAAGCTGCCCTTCAGGGCGTCGGCAAGGGCTCGCGCGCCCGCCTGCTCGGCCGCCACGTCCTCGGGGCCGCGAGGCTGTTCGGTCTCCGGGGTGCGCTCCTGCGGCACGTTCGTGCCGTCGGCCTGTTCCCTGTCGGCCATCATTCGCCTCCATCCGTCGTCGGGATCCGGACGGCGTCCGGGACCGTCAGATCGGGCAGTCCCGGGGTGCCCGTCCCGGCCTCGGACCCGCTGTCCAGGACTCCGAACGGCGGCGTCTGTGTGCTCAGCACGAACGTGAGCGGGCGCCGGGACTCCTCGGCGTTCGTTGCCATCAGTTTCAGCGATTCGAGCCGGCGCAGGAAGATGGCGAACTCCTGGTCACGCGCGAAGACCTCGTAGCTCTTGCCCGCTTCCGCCTCGCCTTCGGCGCGGATCCTGCGTGCATCGGCCTCGGCGTTGGCCAGCATGATCTCGCGTTCCTTGTTGGCCCGGGCCACCATCTGTCGTTTGAGCGCCTTGCCTTCCTCGGTCAGCTTCTCGGACTCGGTCGTCCGCTCCAGTTCCATGCGGCCGAAAACGGCGGAGGTGGCGTCCTCAGGGAGCGCGATCCACGTGATGCCCAGGTCGCAGATCTCGATCCCATAGTCGGGCCCCTCCACGGCCTGCTTGACCTCGCGGTAGACCTCCTCTTCGATCTGGTCGAACTTGAGCTGGCCGGGGTCCGTGTTAACCAGATCGCGCAGTGTGTAGCCGCCGAACACCTCCGGCGTGCGGCCGCCGATGATCTCCTTGACCCGTTCGCGCGCGGCCTCCGGGTCGCCCATGAAGGAGCTTTCAAACAGGTCCGGATCGATGATGCGCCACGTGGCGTAGACGCGCGGGATGAGCTGGTTCTCGTCGGGCAGTTGCATCTGGGTCAGCGGGCCGTCCACGTAGTTGACCCTCTGGTCCTGCTTGCGCACCTTGTCGAACGGCCACGGGAGCTTCAGGAACCACCCCGCCCGCTCGACGACCGGGACGTTGCCCCGGCCGACCTGCTGGCGCTCCAGAAGCGTTTCCCCGGCCAGTTCCAGGGGGGGCCGGATAATGCGCCTGAGCTTGCCGAGCCGGTATTGCGCGGCGACCTGGTCCACACGGACGCTGAAGACGAACAGGTAGCTGACCAGACCCACCGTGATCATGACCAGCAGAACCGTCGTTAGCCATCGTTTTGCCATCGGGTCAATCCTCCAGGGCATCCAGATCGTCCAGGATGAACGGACGGACCTTCTCTTGAAGATCGATGATCTGCACTTCGTGCGCGGTATCGGGGACCACGTAGACTCTCTGGTTCTCGAGCGCCAGTTCCAGCGCGTCGAGGTAGGTGCGGTACAGGTAGACGAACGGCGCCTTGCCGTAGACCTCCATCTGCGTCTCGAACAGGGCGGCCTCGGCCGCCGTCACCTGCGCCTGGTACTGGGCGTAGGCCGTTGCCGCCTCCAGGATCTCGGTGCTCTCGGCTTCGGCCTGCCTGTAGGCGCGGTTGCTCTCCTGCTCGCCTTCCTGGATCAGCGACTCGCGCTGTTCCAGGGCGGCGACCACCTGTTCGTAGGCCCGGGCGATCTCGGCCGGGGGATGCACGGCGTTGATCGTGGCATCCACCACCTCGATGCCCAGCCCCACCTGGTCCGCGCCCTTCTGCACGGCCGCCAGGTACTGCCGGGCCACCGCCGCGCGGTCCTGGGCCACCCACCGCAGGAAGTCCTGGCTGGCCGCCACCCGGCACATGGCCCGGAAGGCCAGCTTCTCCAGATGCGTGGTGGTGTCCTGCTCGTTGTAGTAGTAGGCGAAGGCCGCGTTCCCGTCGAGCCCTCCGCCCTCGGCGTGCTTGAGGCGGTAGTAGACGTGGCCCTCCACCCGAACCAGGTTGACGGCCGGCGCCTTCAGCGCCTCAGCCACCTGCACCTCATCGCCCTCCTTCTTGGCGACGACCGTCGGGTCCACGTCCAGCTCCTCACTGCTGGGCACCAGGAAGCTGGCCTCGAAGCCCTCGCGCGGATCAATGTGGAGTTCGCGCCAGAGAACGATGTCGGGTTCCTTCGTGACGGCGATCGGCGCACGCATGCCCGTGTGGCCTTCGTACACCTTGCCGACGGACACGTGCAGGATCGCCTCGCCCGGGATCCGGCGGGTGACCGCGAAGGGCCAGGGCGCCTTCAGGCGGAAGCCGGGCTGGATGAGCGTGGCCTTCAGGCCCTGCGCCCTGTCCTCGGCGCTGACGTACGGCCGCCCCAGCGTCTCGATGAAGGCGACTTCCTGCGGCTGGATGACGACCAGCGTCGTCAGGATCCAGAGCCCGAACGCCTGGACGAGGATCAGCGGCAGGATGGCCCGCTCCATGAAGTGGTAGAACCACGTCTCGGACACCTTGAAGCCGAACTGGTAGTCCAGCGTGGCGGCCATCGTCTTGAGCACGCCCTCGGGCTCGGCGAACAGCCCCAGCAGGCGGCTGTCGTACGGCGGCCGGGTCTCCTGGCCGGCCACCCGGGGGCGGTAGATGTCCAGAATCAGGTTCAGGAGCACCTCCAGCGCGACCAGCGCCATGACGGCCGGGATGACGAACGTCAGGATCCGCTCGCCCCACCGGATGTCGAAGTAGTACAACGCCATGGCCACCGCCGTGAGCACGGCCACGATCACGTTGCCCATCGTGTAGCCGGCGCCGGCCCTCAGCAGGCGGAAGCCGCGATTCTGGGCGATGCCGGCCGCGTACTTGCCGATCAGGAAGCCCAGGAAGCTGATGAAGACCATGCCGATCGCCACGGTGGCCGGGTTCGAGACGCTATAGGGCTCCCGGGTCCAGTTGTTCCGCGCGATCTGAACGGCGAAGAAGGCCAGCAGGCCGCTGAGAACAAGGCTGACGATCGGGACCAGGTACTTCTCGAAGAAGGCCAGACCGGCGCTTGCGCGCGCCGAGTCCAGTTCCGTCTCCTCGAAGATCTCGTCACTCAGCCGCGTGGCCCGGAGCCGCTCGCGCTCCTCGCGTTCCTCCTGCGCCAGGCGCCGTTGCCGCCCGTGGACCAGCACAAGGAACCAGACCAGGAGCCCCACCGCGACGTGCCACATCTCGGCGTCGACGGCGAGACTTCCGCTCTTCTCCCTCAATATGAGACACACCACCAGGAACGCCAGTTGGAGTGCCAGGCCGGCCAGGGCCGTCATCTCCAGTCTCTTCGGACGGGCCATCCTCAGGGTCTCTCCTCTGCGGTCTGCAGTTGGGGGCCTCAGGTCACTTCGCGACGCTCGAACAGGAATGCGGCAAACGCCACCATCGCCCCGCAGTAGACGACGGCGTACACGGACGCCATCTGCACGTAGGGCATGGGGATGAACGGCGCCTCGGACATGAGCGCGTCGCCCACCCAGAACACATGCAGGCTCGGCACGACGCGCAGCGCCGCCCAGGCCCACCAGGCGTCGTCTGCGAAGCGGCCGAACAGGAACTGCGAGATCATGCCCACGAAGAACACCGTCAGGCAGATCACGACGTTCACGACGACGTTCAGGCGAACCGAAGCCGCCACGGCGATGGAGCTGAGCACCCAGACGCCCAGGAAGACCAGCACCGCCGTCTTGGCCACCTCTCCGGCGTGGCGCTGCAGGAACACCATCGGAATGAACTGGAACTGCCAGGCCGGGCTGATCAGAAGCATGCCCGCCAGCGCCAGCGCGTAGAAGGCGAACGCCAGGGCGACGGCGGTCGAGGCGAAGTTCCAGCGGTAGAAGAAGTTGCAGTACATCCCCAGCCCGATCGCCAGGAACAGCGGCGCCAGAAGGGCTACGAACGCGGGGACGTCCGGCTCCCACGAGGCCGACGACGGCACGCCGATGCGCAACGTGGCCAGCAGCACGACCGTCAACACGAACCAGCTCACGGCCATGGCCAGGGAGACCGACAGGAACTTGCCCAGCACGAAGGTGAAGCGGGCCACCGGCTTGCTGAGCACCGCCCCGACCGTCTGGGCCTCGATCTCCCGGCTGATCACCTGCGTGGCGCTCAGCACCGCAATCACCAGACCCAGCAGCATGATCGTCGTCAGGCCGATGTCCACCATCAGGCTCTCGTCGCGCGCCATGCTGAACATCGTGATGGCCGGCGAGGCCCCGATCAGGACCATGCCCGTCAGTATGAGCACCCCGTAGACGGGCTGCCGGATGATCTCGCGGAACGAGTTCTTGGTGATCGCCCAGAGGGTGGAGATCAAGAGCGCCTCTTCTCAGCAGGCCGAACCCAGTGTCGGCGGATGATCGAAGCCGGCGGAGGCCCGTCCGGGTCGCCCGCCGTTCCCTTAGTGCGCATCCTGCGCCAAAGGTTCAATGCACCGTCGGCGCTTCTCATGCGTGCGTCTCCAGTGCGGCCAGGGCGGCCTGCGGCTCCACGCCCGCCCCCATGGCCGTCAGTCGGTCCCGGACGGCCACGCCCGGATAGACGACGGCCCCGAGCCGCCGGAAGAACTCGTTCCGACGCGCCCGATCGCCGCCGAAATGCGCCTCCGCCCAGGCGCCCGTCGCCCCCGCGCCGGCCGTCATGCGCAGCAGCGTGTGGCCCCAGGCGAAGTGCGCCCCGTCCAGGAAGGCACGGCGGTGCGGCGCCAGCTCCGGCACGTCGAACGAGTCGACGAACCTCTGCCCGTCGGCGTTCATCTCCGTGCCCACGATCAGCGGCATGCTGAGCCGGGCGGCGGCCTGGACCGCCGCGTTCAGATGGGCCGCCTTGACGGCCCTCTCCCGCGGGTCGGCGACGTTCCAGTTGCGGTCCGGGATGATGCAGACGGCCTCGATGCCCCGGCTCCGCCAGAACGCGAACAGCTCGTCCGGGTCCCGCTCTCCGTCATTCGTACCGTCCAGCCACCCGCCCACGGGCACCGCCCCGCAGTCGAGCGTCATGCGCACCACGGAGTTCAGGTCTGGGAATCTGCCCTCCTGCGGCGGCGCGTAGCCGACACCGCCGTGCTTCATCAGGCGCGCCCGGACGAGGGCCTTCAGTGCGACGGGATCGTCCAGGAGCGCGTGCACGCGCTCGACCGGCTCGCGGAGGCGCTCGCTCCAGAAGGCGGCCCGCTCCCGGCGGTCCGGAAGGACCTCGCGCGCCCGCCGGACGTAGGCCGCCAGCATGTGACGCTCGGTGACGTTCCCGGCCGGTGTCAGCGGCAGGAGGTCCGCCCGGTAGTCCACCGTCACGGGCTCCAGGTGGGCGTTGACCCGCTGGACCATCCGCTCGTTGCGGCGCCGTGCGCACGCGGCCATCTGCCCGAGCACGTCGGCGGCCTCCGACCCCGGCTCCGGCGGGCGCACGAAGCCCGTGCTCATCACGTAGGAGACGCCCGGCTCATGGGGCGAGTTCGTCACCCGGGCGCGATACTCCGGCACGAACACGCGCGTCTCGAAGCCCGCCACCGTCTTGAGGCCCAGCAGGCGCCCCGCATCCAGGAACTCCTCGGTGCCGTCCAGGACGTCGAAGTCCACGATGCCGGCGGCCTCCAGGCCGTAGATCCGGGCCTCCCAGGCAAACCGCGACGGGGAGTAGCCCCGCGCGTTGTAGGAGAAGAAGGTGTGACAGTGCAGGTTCACCTCGCTCCGGCGGGCGGCGGGCAGCTCGGCCGGGCACAGGCGGACGAGCCCTCTCAGGGCGCGCCGGCGCACGGCGGCCTCAGGGCTGTCCAACTGCGCCACGAGTGCGTCGATCTCGCTGGAACTCACGGGCAGGTCCGCACATGGGTTTCCGGCCGGAAGGTCGCCCGGGACGTCGGGCTCCAGACCACGCTACCCGCTCGGCCCGCCCGATTCAAGCGCCGCCGGGGCCGTCCGGGGCTCCGCCTCATTGACACGGCGGCCGCGTTTGGCCTACTATCTCGGAACCGCCGTCACCGGTGGGGGCGTCCCCTGGCAGGCGCCGGGGCTCTGGGCGGCGGACGCCCTTCCGAACCACGTCCTCTGCTCGTGAAGGATACACGCGGAATGCTCGAGGAAGCATGCAGGCTGCTGGAGCGCGCGGGCCGGCCGCGCATCTGCGTGGTCGGCGACCTGATGCTCGACACCTACGTCTGGGGCGACGTCTCGCGAATCTCCCCTGAGGGCCCCATCCCCGTGCTGCGCGTGGAGCGCCGGGACCACCGGCCGGGCGGCGCCGGCAGCGTGGCCGCCATGCTGACCGCCCTGGGAGCCGACGTGCAGCCCGTGGCGCTTGTCGGCGACGACGCTGCCGGCGCGGCCCTGTGCGCGTGTCTCGCCGAGGCGGGCATGAACACCGACACCGTCGTCGTCTCGACCGAACGCCCCACAACGACCAAGACGCGCTACATGGGCTACGTGCAGTCGGCCGGACGCGCCCTGCAGCAGATCGTGCGCGTTGACGAGGAGGCGACCCACCCCCTCTCGACGCGCGAGGCCGCCGACGTGCACCGCGGCGTCATGGACGCCGTCGCCCACGCGGACCTCGTCGTCATCGAAGACATGGGCAAGGGGCTGCTGGACGAAGCCCTGATCCGGCGCACCATCGCCGAAGCCGCCCGCCTGGGCACCCGCGTGGTGGTGGACCCCGAACGGACCCAGGACTACGCGCCGTACCGGGGCGCCGCCGCCGTGCTGCCCAACCGCTTCGAGACCGAACTGGCCACCGGCCTGAGCCTGCGCACGGAGGAGGACTACGCGCGTGCGGCCGACCGGCTCCTGGCCGACCTGGGGCTGGCCTGCGTGATGGTCAAGCTGGACCGCGAGGGCATGTACCTGGCCACGGCCGCCGGCGAGCGCACGCGCATCGCCAGCCGCGTGCGCCAGGTGGCCGACGTGACCGGCGCGGGCGACATGGTGACCGCCGCGTTCGGTGTCGCACTCGCCTGCGGCGCCTCCGAGCGGCTCGCGGCCGTCCTGGCCAACTTCGCCGCCGGCATCGAGGTCACGCTGCACGGTGCCACCCCCCTGCCGCGCGCGGAGTTGATGGGCGCCCTGCGTGCCGAGGCCGACCCCACCGCGCGCAAGATCGTGGACAGAGAGGACCTGGCGCAGATGCGCGCGGGCATGCGGGCGGCCGGCCGCAGGGTGGCCTTCACCAACGGCTGCTTCGACCTGCTGCACCTGGGGCACGTGCAGTTGCTGCGCTACGCGCGTGCGCAGGGCGATCTGCTCATCGTGGGCCTCAACACCGACGCGTCCGTGCGGCGCCTCAAGGGCCCCTCGCGCCCCATCAACTGCGAGCAGGTCCGCAGCCGCGTCCTGGCCTCGCTGGCCGACGTGGACTACGTCGTCCTGTTCGACGAGGAGAGCGTGCTTCCGCTCGTGGACCAGTTGCGCCCCGACGTGCTTGTCAAGGGCGGCGACTACACGGTCGAGGGCGTCGTGGGCCACGAGCTTGTGCAGTCCTACGGAGGCGAGGTGAAGCTGGCCCCGCAGGCCGAGGGCTTCTCGACCACCGACCTGATCCGCAGAATCGGAGAAAACGATGAAAGGCATGATTGAAGCCACCCTTCACGACACGGCCGCCGTGCACGAGGCGCTCATCGCCCAGAGCGACCGCATCGCCGAGATCGCCGGGCGCCTCGTGGACGTCTTCCGGATGGGCGGCTCGCTCTACCTGATGGGCAACGGCGGCAGCGCCGCCGACTGCCAGCACATGGCCGGGGAACTGGTCAGCCGCTTCCTGATGGAGCGCGCCCCCCTGCCCTGCCTGGCCCTGACGACCGACACGAGCATCCTGACGGCGATCGGCAACGACTACGCCTTCGCCGACGTCTTCACCAAGCAGGTGAAGGCGTTCGTGCACAAGGGCGACGCCGTCATGGGCATCTCGACCAGCGGCACCGCCGCCAACGTCAACGCCGCCATCGACGAGGCCCGCCGGCGCGGCGCGCTGACCATCGGCCTGACGGGCCGCGACGGCGGTGAGCTGGCCGGCAAGTGCGAACTCGCCCTCGTCATACAGGCCCAAGCCACCCCGCGGATCCAGGAGGCGCACGCCACCGTGATCCACATCCTGTGCGAACTGATCGAGCGCGCGCTGTTCGCCGACGCCATGTGATCGCCGCAGCAAGGTCCTGACCATGCGAATGCTCACGCTGGAAGAAGCCGTCTGGCGTCTGCTCCTGATCCTGCCCGCACTCACGTTCCATGAGTTCGCTCATGCGTACGCGGCGGAGCGGATGGGAGACCCGACGCCCCGGATGCTCGGCCGGCTCACGCTCAACCCCCTGGCGCACATCGACCCGATCGGGACGATCCTTGTCCCGATCTACGTGCGCTTCGGCTGGGCCAAGCCCGTGCCGATCAACCCGCGCAACTTCCGGGACCATGCGCGCGGCTCGCTTGTGTGCAGCATCGCCGGGCCGGGCTCGAACCTCCTGCTCGCCCTTTCCACCGGGCTGATCGCCCGGGGCCTGGCCGCGTTCCTGCCGCCGGAGGCGATCGCCTGGGACTCGGTGTTCGTGCGGTTCGCTTTCTCGTTCGTCGCCGTCAACGTGATGCTGGCGATCTTCAACATGATCCCCCTGGGCCCGCTGGACGGCCATCACGTGCTCGAGGCGCTCCTGCCCTATCCGCTACTGATGAAGTACCGCCAGTTCAACCAGTATGGCTTCTTCATCGTCATGGCCTTCCTCTTCCTGACCCCGCAACTGGCGGACCTCGTCATCTTCCGGCCTGCCGTGTGGGCGGCCAGCTTCCTGACCGGCTTCTGAGGAGGGCCTGCGGTGTCCGAGCGCGAGGCACAACCCGAGCCGGCCGCGCCCTTGAGCCTGGAGGGCTTCCGGGCGGAGCTGGAGGTCTTCAACGGGCCGCTGGACCTGCTGCTCCACCTGATCCGCCAGGAAGAGGTGGACATCCTCGAGGTGTCCCTGGCGCGGATCACGGACCGCTACCTGGCCGCGTTGCGGGCCATGGAGTTCTTCGACGTGAACATGGCGGCCGACTTCCTCCTCGTGGCCGCCACCCTGACCGAGCTGAAGAGCCGCACCCTGCTGCCCCCCGGCCCGGCGGACGAGGAGGAGGACGAAGACGACCCCGGGGCCGAACTGGTCCGCCGGCTGCTCGAATACAAGGAAGTGCGCGAGGCTGCCGACCACCTGGGCGAGCGCGCGCGCGAGCAGGGCACCCGCTTCCGCCGCGGCCGTGCGCCCGTGCCCGGCGAGGTCCAGGACGACGAGGCGCCTGCCCTGCTGGAGGACCTGGCCGTCTGGAACCTGATGGCCGCCTTCGCCGAGGTCGTCGAGCAGACGCAGTTGCGCCGCCCGCGCGAGATCGTGCACAGCGACGTGCCCATCAGCGTCTACATGGACGAGGTGCTGTCGGCGCTGGGCGAGTGCGGCGGTTCGCTGGAGTTCCTGGACTTCTTCGCCCACGAGCGCTCGCGGGCGCGCGTGATTGGCATCTTTCTTGCACTGCTGGAACTCGTGCGTCGCAAGTCGATCCACGTCCACGACCCGGGCGACCACCCGTGCCGGATACGGATCACGCTGCGGGACGACCCGGAGCCGGAGCCCCAACCGCCGGGCGGCGTCCCGGACCCTGAGGTCAGTTGAAGCCAGTCGGCACTTTCTGTTACCATGCCGTTTTCAGCGACTATGACATCAGACCAGGATCAGGACCTGACGGCCCCCGAGGGCATCCGGGAGTTCCTCCTTGCGCTTCTGGCCTGTCCGGCGTGCCGGCAGCCGGTCGAACAGGGGGACGGCATGCTGCGGTGCCGAGGGTGCGGTCGGGCCTTTCCGATTCGGGACGGTGTGCCCGTGATGCTCGTTGAGGAGCCGGCAACGGCCCCCGACGGCCCGTCGGGCTCCCCTCCATCGCCCTGAGAGAGGCAGCTCGTTTGCGCGCGATCATTTCCGACATCCACGGCAACCTGGAAGCGTTCCAGGCCGTCCTGACCGACATGGAGCGCCAGGGGGCCACGTCCGTGACCTGCCTGGGCGATTTCGTTGGCTACGGGCCGAATCCCAAGGAGTGCATCGACCTGGCCTTCGGCTTCAACATCGCCCTGCGCGGCAACCACGAACACGCCCTGCTGACCGAGTTCGAGAGCACGAACTTCAACGTCAAGGCCCGCGGCTCGATCGACTGGACGCGCCAGCAGCTCAACCCGCTCGGCGCCGACCGCGAGGCGAACCTGAAGCGATGGGACTTCCTGGATTCCCTGGAAACGACCCACAAGGAAGGCAACGTCCTGCTCGTGCACGGCACGCCCCGGGACCCCATCGCCGAGTACCTCTACCCTCGCGACATCTACCGTCCGGAGAAGCTCCAGGCCATCTTCGAGAAGGTCGACTGGCTGTGCATGTGCGGACACACGCACGTGCCCGGCATCTGGACGGAGGACATGATCTACCTGACGCCGCAGGAAGTGAACTTCCGATACCACCTGGTCAACAAGAAGACCCTGGTGAACGTGGGCAGCGTCGGCCAGCCGCGCGACGGCGACAGCCGGGCCTGCTACGTGCTCTTCGACGGAAGCCGCATCATCTTCCGCAAGGTCGAATACCGCGTGGAGACGACGGCCCGCAAGATCCGCGCGATTCCCGAACTCGACGCCTACCTGGCCGATCGCCTCCTGGAGGGCCGGTAGCGCACCCGACGGCCGTGCGGTGCCCGGCCGGGCGGCCGTGACTCGGGAAGGGCCCGCCTCGCCGTCCAGCGAAAGACCCCATGGATAAGAAGACCTTCGCCCAGTTCCTGATCTTCTGCAGCGCCGTGCTCGGCGCGTGGTGGGTTGCCAGTTACATCTGGTTCCGCCCCGAGCCTGCCGCGCCCCGGCCGCCCGAGGCGGCCCCGGCCGTCATCGCCGCCGCCGAGGCCCCCGAAGGCCGGTCGCCCCGCGCCCTGCAGGGCACCGAAGGCCCGGCCGCCGCCGTGCCCGACGAACCCGTCCCCGAACCGGCGACTGCCCTGCTCGACAACGGCATGATCCGCACGGAGTGGACCAACCGGGGCGGCGCACTGGCCCGGCTGGACCTCCTGGACGAGCGCTACCGGGCGCCCTACGAGGTGGGCGGCGAACGGCCGGTCCTGACCCTCCTGCGCGATTTCCAGGACGGGCTTTGCAGCGACGTCCTCGAGAGCCTGACCTTCTACGTGGCCGATCCGCAGGGCGGCGAACGGGTGCTCGAGTTCCCCGTCGGCGACCGCCTCTATGAACTCGCCCGCGAGCCGGGCGGCCGACTGGCCTTCTCCACCGTTGTGCGCGACCCGCACGGGCATGCCGTGGAGGTGCGCAAGACCGTCACCGCCGAGCCGGGGGCGCATCATTACACAGTGGACCTGGAGTTCCGCAACGCCGCCGAGGCGCCCTGCAAGTTCGCCTTTGCCCTGCGCGGACCGGCCGGCATCGAGCGCGAGTCCCTGGCGACCGGCAACCTGGGCACCCGCGTCGGGCTGTCCGAACGCCGCGACAGCTACAGCGTCAAGAAGACCTCCACGGGCGATCTGAGCAAGGGACAGCGGGTGAACGAATCCGCCGACATCGCCTGGGCCGCCGTGGTCAACCACTACTTCGTGGCCGTGCTGAACCCGGAGGACGCCGCGTGGGTCAACCGCGTCGTCTCGCGGTCGATCATCGACAGCGACCTGCTGGCGGGGCGCGGCCGCTGGCCCGTCGGCAGCATACGCCGGGAGGCCGACCGGGCGCGTCTGGCCGCTCAGAACGCGGCCATCGTGCTGCACAGCACGGCGCAGAAGCTCGAACCCGGACAGACGCTGCTTATCCGCTACGCGCTCGTGGCCGCCCCGAAGGAGCCCGCTTTGCTGGAGAGCTACGACCGCGGATTCGGCAAGCTGATCGAATACGGCATCCTTCCCGGGGTCAGCAAGCTGGTGGTGGCCCTGCTGAAGGCGGTCTACCGCGTCCTGCCGAACTACGGCGTGGCGCTGATCCTGATGACGATCATCGTGCGCGCCCTGCTGCACCCGCTTACGCGCAAGAGCCAGATCGGCATGGCGAAGATGCAGAAGCTCCAGCCCATGCTCGAGGAGCTTCAGAAGAAGTGCGGGGACGACAAGCAGCGGCTCACGCAGGAGCAGATGGAACTCTGGCGCAAGTACGGCGTCTCGCCGATGGGCGGCTGCCTGCCGCTCCTGCTCCAGATGCCCGTGCTGTTCGCCCTCTTCGGCGCCCTCCGGGCCGCGATCGAACTGCGCCATGCCGGCTTCCTCTGGGTCGAGGACCTCAGCCGGTCCGACACGCTCTTCACATTCAAGTTCTTCCTGCCCATCGTGCAGAACGAATTCAACCTGCTGCCCCTGCTGATGGCCGTCGTGATGGTCGTCACCCAGAAGTCCGCCATGCAGGCCTCCACAGAGCAGGCCCGTCAGCAGCAGAAGATGATGAAGTTCATGCCCGTCATCTTCGCCGTGTTCCTCTACTCCATGCCCAGCGGCCTCTGCCTCTACATCCTCACCAGCACGCTGGTCGGCACCTTCGAGCGATGGCTCGTGCAGCGCCACACGGACACGATCGAGCTGCGGCCCGTCGGTGAGAGCCCGCGCAAGGGCAAGCCGACTCGCCCCGGCACGCGGCCGGCAGGGCGGCCGTCGGGCTGGATGGGCCGACTGCAGAAGATGGTCGAGGAGCAGGGCAAGCCCGGCCCACAGCCGCGCCGCCGGCCGAAGAAGAAGTAGCGCCCCCCGCCCTCTCAGACCGACGCCTCGGCGATGTCCGCCTCCAGGCGCACCTCGCCGGCGAGTGAGGCGGAGACCAGACACCTCTCGGCGCGTGCCATCGCCTCCCGGGCGGCGCCCAGATGCCCCGTCGCCACCGTCACGGACGGCCGCACGGTGAACGATGTGAAGGCCGGTCCGTCCGCAGTGAACTCCAGGACCCCCTCCGCCGCCGACTCGTAGCGGATCAGGTCGACCTTCGCACGCTCCGCGTAGTGCAGGAACGTCGCCAGCGTGCACGCGTTCAGCGAGGCGACCAGCAGGTCCTCCGGCGACCAGGCGTCGCCCGGCCCGCCGAACTCGGCCGGCGGGGCGACCGGCAGGTCGGGCCGGTCGGCTGCCGTGCATACTCCCCGCACCCCGCGGTCCCATGCGACCATCGTCCGGTAGACGTAACGCTTCTGCGCCATCCCCGCCTCCGCTGCCGGCCCGGCGGCCTATTCGATCCCCAGCGAACTCTGATCGCCGACGACCAGCGCCCACTCGTTCCACAGGAACCACTTCGGGTTCTCGGACAGGTACTCCAGCGTGTTCTCCAGCATCTCGTAGTGCTGGTTCTCCTCGCGGGCGAGGCGCTCGAGCAGCTCGCGCGTGGCCGCGTCCTCCGCGCGCCCGGCGGCATCCCGGTACATCTGGAAGCTCTTCGTCTCCATCGACAGGGCCACGCGGACGGCCTCCCGCTCGGTCTCGGTGGCCTCTACGTCGGCCTCCTCGCGTGCGGCGGCGCGCGTGAAGATCGTGGCGATCTCGTCGCGCGGCATGGGCATCTTCGACAAGTCCACGCCGACGCCCTCGGCCACTTCGCGGACGATGCGCAGATGGCGTCGTTCGTCCGAGGCGAAGGACTCGAACATCCGACGGGCGGCCGCAGAGGAGCATTCCTCCGAGAGCTTCCCGTAGTACTCGGCTCCGTCGAGTTCGAGCTTCTGCGCCAGTTCCAGCGCCCTTTTCAGTTCGTCACGCATCCGTCCGTACCCCCTGATGAGTGGATCGTGTGCCCACCGTTTCGGTACAGCTTACGCAATGCCCCGCCGCCAGTCAAAGCGACACCCCAGGAGGCCGCCCCCGACTGCGGCCGGGTCTGGCGCGCCCATTGTTCCCCCGGGCCCGGAGTGCGTGGACGCCCCGGGGTCCGTCCGCTATAATGGAGCCTTTCACACGGTGTGCTCGGGCCGGCACGCTCGGTCCGCCCTGTCCTCGTGCCCATGGGAAGCGAACGTCTGATGGCTGATCGGACCCACACCGCGCGCGAGGTCCGCATCGCGTGCATCGGCGGGGGCGGGCGCCACTGGCCCCGCGAGATGATGATGGAGCTGGCGCTGCGGCCCGAGATCACCGGCACGATCGCGTTGTACGACATCAACTTCCCCGCCGCGAGCCGCAACGCGCGGTGGGGCCGCGAGGTGTTCGCGCACAGGGATGCCCGCACGCGGTTCCGCGTCCGCGCGCACCGCACCCTGGCCGCCGCGCTTCGCCGCGCCGACCTGGTGCTGATCTCCATCCAGCCGGGCCCGATGACCATGATGGTGTCGGACATCGAGATTCCGCGCAAGTATGGGATCCTCCACGCGGTGGGCGACACGGCCGGGCCGGCGGGCGTTGTCCGCGGCCTTCGGTGCGTGCCGCTGTACATGGAGTATGCGCGGGCGGTGATGGACGAATGCCCGAACGCCTGGGTGATGAACTTCACGAATCCGCTGGCGCTGTGCGTCGCGGCGCTCTACGCGGCCGCACCCGGCATCAAGGCCGTGGGCTACTGCCACGAGATGCAGTACAGGAAGCGTGAGCTGGCGGCGATCCTGCGCGAACGGTGCGGCCTGGAGGAGTGCCGGCCCGAGGAGATCGAGGTCGACGCCTCGGGCGTCAACCATTTCCTCATGGCCCGCCGGATCTCGTGGCGCGGGATGGACCTGATGCCGGTGCTTCGGGAACTCATCTCGCGCAAGGGGTTCTTCGCCGACCGGACGGAGGTGGCCCGGGAGCGGAAGGCCGGAGGGCGCTACTTCGAGGCGGACGGCCTGGTCGCGTTCGACTTCCTGCGCCGCTTCGGCGTCCTGGGCATCGCCGGCGACCGGCACCTGGTCGAGTTCGTGCCCTGGTACATCTCCAGCGAGGAGGAACTGCACCGCTGGGGCGTGGTGGTGACGCCGACGGAGTACCGCCTGTCCAGCCGTCCCGACGACCGCCGGGGCGAGCAGGCCGAGCATCCGGAGCGGCTCCGCAGTGCCGGGCCCGAGTATCCGCAGCAGATGCTGGCCCTGCTGGGCTGCGGCGAGATGCGGGCGATGGCGAACGTGCCCAACCGCGGGCAGACGCCCGACTGGCCGCTCGGGGCCGTGGTGGAGACGCACGCCGTCTACCGGCGCGACGCGGTCGACCCCATCGCGGCGCTTCGGCACTCGCCCATCGTGAGCGGCTGGCAGCAGCGCGCGATCGAGCAGCACATGACCACCCTGGAGGCCGCCCGGACCTGCGACCGGGACCTGGCCCTCCAGGCGGTGGCCCATGACCCCCTGGTGCGGCTGTCGACGGACCGGGTGTGGTCGATGCTCAACGAGATGCTGGACGCGACCCGTGCCATGCTCCCCGGGTGGAATCTCTGAGGGGTCGCCGCCCCTTGACGTGCTCCCCGGAGAGTCGTAAACTTTTGCCCCGGAAGTGAATAGGACGGTTTGTCAGGGAGAGTTGAATGGATCGCAACGTGACCTGTTCGGCGGCGGGATGTGGCACCACGTTCACGGTGCAGAACAAGGAAGTCGGCGACATCGTCAACTGCCCGAAGTGTGGCGGGCAGTGCACGGTCCTGGCCGACTTCGGGGCCGACTTCGACCTCGAGGTCATCGAGGCGCCACCGGACCCCGGCAAGTCGCTGCATCACCCCGCGCGGCAGATCTGCAGCCATTGCGGCGCCATCCTGGGCGTGCGCGCGGCCATCTGCCCTCATTGCGGGTCGGACGTGCGCACCGGGCAGGCCGTGCAGAGGCAGGTGCAGGTCGAAAAGAAGAGCAAGGCCCCCGTGCTGATCGCCTCGGGCGTGGCCGTGCTGGTCGTCCTGCTCGCCGCCGTCCTGCTCCTGGTGCTGACCAAGGGGAGTTGACGCCGCGTCCCCGGACGCGGCCGCGTCCAGGGACGCGGCGTCAGGGCGTCCGCGCCCTGGCGGCGATCCCGTCCACCTCGAACAGCCAGTCGTCCCGGCACACGTCGGCACGCACGACGACCGCCGGCACGTCGGCCAGGCCGCTCTCTGCGCCCAGGGCCCGGAAGACGCCGTGGCCGTCGCCGTCCTTGAAGAACAGGGTGGCCTGGCAGATGTCGTCCAGCGAGACGCCCTCCTGGCCGATCAGTGAGCGCACGCTCTCGGCGGCGGACAGAATCTGCCCGCGCACGTCCCCGACGTGCATCGTGCGCCCCTGCCGATCGACGGCGGCCGTGCCGGATATGTGTACCTGTTCCAGGTGCGGCTCGCGGATGCTCGCGCCGCGCGAGAACGCGGACCCGTAGCTGAAGGCGTCGGCCTGCCTGACGTTGCCCAGGAAGGACGTCCGCACCGCCGAGCCCTCCAGAGGCACCACCGCGACCACGTCCATCATGCACGCGGCCCCGTGCGCGTTGTCTCCCTCGATGCCGGTGCTGGCCGGCAGGCGCGGGCCGCGTTCGTCGGCCAGGCCCAGACCCCCGTAGATCCGATTGCGCACGCCGTTGAACTCGTCGTACCACTCCAGGAGGCGCGAGAGGTAGATCCAGGTGCGCACGACGTGCGTGTAGTCGGCGCCCTCGGCCGCCAGGATCGCCTGCGTGCGCTGGAACATCCGCGCGGCCTGCTCGCCACGCGTCTGCCCGGCGATGCACGGCGCCTCCGCGCTCATGTCCTGCAGAATCAGGAAGCGCGCGCCGCTGCGCGTCCAGGCGCGGCCGCACGGCACGCCGCCCTCGCGGATCACCTCGACGCTGCTCTCGGGCGGTCGCACCAGACGGAGCTGGACCCCCGCCAGGCCGTCGCCCCAGACCGGCCGGCCCTGCACGTAGGTCAGCGGGCCGTCGGGGTCGATCCCCTGCCGACCGAGCGCATCCCGGCGCGCGGCCAGGACGTCCGCGCGCACCGAAAGGCTGCCGAACACCCGTTCGTGCACGACGTGCATCCGCTGCGCCTTGGCCCGGGAGGCCAGCCGTTCGTAGAAGCGGCGGGCCGTCTCGCCCGCGCCGCCTCCGGCGGCCGTCACGGCCGCCGTGATGAACAGGTCGTCATCGCTCGGGCCGGCCAGGTGGACGGTCAACGGCACGTCCTGCAGGGTTTCGCAACTGCGCACTCAGACCTCCCTTTCCGAAACCGGGGCACGCGGTGCGCGGGTGAACGTCCCGTGCCGCGCACCACACCATGTGCCTTCAAGACTACGCGTTCCTGCCCGGCGTCTGCAAGGCCCCGCCCCTCGGCGGGGCCCCCGCCGCCTCATCGGGCGCGCCAGGGCAGCCCGGCGTCCTCCGACTGGCCGGGCTCCTGCGTCTGCTGTGCGGTGGCCCCCGTCGTGGGGGCTGCGACGGCGTGCCACTCATCGTAACGGATCGCCCGGGCCATCTCCTGGCCGCTCACCGGCAGAGGGCCGGTCAGAAACTCGGGGAACTGGTACATGTAACAGTGGGTGCCGTAGAACGCCGGATCCTTCTGGGGCAGGATGAACGGCTTGGACGCCTGTCCGGACTCGTCCACGTGGGCGAAGTAGGGCCGGATGAACACGCCGTCGTCCCGCTTGCTGCTGAAGACGATCCAGCGGCTGTTGCTGGACCACGAGTGCCGCGACTCGGCCCCCTCGCCGCTGCATGCCAGGCGCCGGACGCTCCCGTCGGCCAGCGACAGCACGTAGATGTCCGCGTCGGGCTGGAACGTGGGGAACACGCTGTGGTCCGACAGGCAGAAGGAGACGAACCGCCCGTCCGGCGACGGGCGCGGCTGGGTGATGCTGCCGCCCGCCTGATCGGCCGACAGCACGGTCTCGACCTGTCCCCATTCGTCGGCATCGACGTCGTAGGGGATGCGAACGAGGTCGTAGCGCAGGGCGGCGATCTGGTTGGCCGCGAGTTCGGCGACGTCCGGGGAGGGCGGCACCACGCGGCTGAAGTAGAGGTGCTTTCCGTCGGCCGACCACGCGGGGTAGGTCTCCAGTGCGTCGGGGCGGCTGATGGCGGCCGTGGCGGTCACGCGCCCCTCGTCGACAAGGTAGAGGGCGAGGTCGGACCGCATGTCGTACACCTCGCGCACCTCGGTGCGATGGCTGTGGAAGAACTGGCGGAACACGTCCATGGAGTAGGCGATGGCCCGCCCGCTCGGATGCCAGGAGCTGAGGGCCGCCAGCCCGATGCTCTGCGGGGTCTTCGTGTCCACCTTGGTGATGCGGCCGTCCTGGATGATGAGCATGCCGTGGCCGTATGGTTCCGCCCCGCTGCGCACCTGCACGAGCGCCGAGTCGGGCCGGCCGTTCAGGAAGCTGTGGCAGTTCATGCAGCCGCCGCCGGTCTGGTCGTTGTCCAGAAGCACGATGTCATCGTAGGAGGAGATGTCCCGCTGGCGCAGCCGCATCCGCCCCCAGAACATGTAGACGTAGCCAAGCTCGCGGTAGACGATATGGCTGTCGATCTCCTCCTGCGCGACGTGGATCTCGAACGGATCGAATCGCGTCCATCCGCCGTCGGCGTCCTGCACGCTCACCTGCACGCGGATCGTGTCGCCGCGGGCGTCCTGGAGCAGCGCGCGCCACTCCCCCGCCGGCAGGACCGCCGCCCCCGCTTTCGTGCGAACCGCGAACGCCCGCCCGGACGCCGTGCGCAGTTCGACGCGGCCGAGACGCCCCGGCTCGGCCACCCGGAAGTTCAGCGGCGCGATGTTCGGGGGCACGGTCACGCCGATGTAGTCGGGCTCGATCCTCGGCGGCCGCCCGGCAGGGCGTCCCTCGGGCGGGGTCCCGCCGCACCCGGCCGCCAGCATCGTGGACAGGAGCGCGCAGAGCGCCGCGAACAGGCATCGGGCAGGCATCATCCGGCTCCCGGCTCGGGCTTCTGGAGGAACACGAGGTAGTAGTAGTAATAGTACGTGCCGACGTACGCGGCGGCGGCCCTCCGGGCGCGGCTCAGGTCCCCTCCGTGCCGCGCCGACGCGCTCAGGAAGGCGAACAGCCGCATCCGCGCCTCCTCGCCGACCTCCAGCCCCCCCAGGTCCACCGCCCGGGCGGCCTCCTGCTCGTACACGAGGATCGCCTCCTGGTAGTGCACGGGCAGGCGGGAGATGCCCAGCTCGGAGAGCCTCGGCATCCATTCGACGAAGCGGTCCAGCCGCTTGCCGGCCAGGTAGTGGGCCAGCAGGTAATCCAGGGCCATGCGGTCGAGCGGGTCCGCCTCGAGCTGCTCGAGCAGCATGGTCTCCAGGCTGGCGTGGCCCGGCCTGGGCCTCCTTTTGGCGACGGCGGCGCGCAGACGCCGCACCTCGGCGACGTCGGACAGCGAGGAGTCCCGCAGCATGCGTTCCTTCCACCGCCGTGCCCAGGTCCGGTGCACGGGGTCCTGGGCCAGCAGCCCCAACCACTTCAGGGCCACCCCGACCCGCTGCTTGACGGCATTCGTGAAGAACAGGTGCCGTATGAGCGCCGGGCGGCGCCCCAGCACCTCCAGGGCCTCCGCCCCCATCTGCTCGGACTCGTTGACGCGGCCGATGTCCAGCAGCAGACGGCTGCTCTTGGCGAACGCCATCGGATTGGCGCCTCTCAGCGCCCCGGCGTCCAGATGGAAGTCCTCCGTCACCGGCAGCACCGCGTCCGGCCGCTGAGGGAATGTGAACATCCTGTCTCCGAGGGCGCCGGTGAAACACAGGGCGCGGTTGACGTCCCAGAGCACATACACGTTGAAGTGGCCGATCGGCAGGCGGCGTGCTTCGCGAAGGACGTCCTCCCACCGGCCCTGCTGCGAGAGCACGTCGATCCGCATCCGGTCCCGCATGCTCGTGTCCAGCGTCCGGCCGAAGACGAGGCAGGCCGCCAGGGCCAGCGCCGCCGCCGAGGCCGCCAGCCCGGCTCTCGAGTTGGCCCCGCGGGCGATGGCTGCAGGCAGACGGAAGCGCCCCAACGGGCGCACAGCCGGCACGGCCGCCGTCAGCACACACAAGGCATACAGCACGCCTGCCGCCCGAATCGACACCCAGTTCCTCATCGGCCATGCCGGCCAGAGATGCACGAACGCCTCTTCCCAGAACAGGCCGGCGGCCCGGACCCCCAGGCCCCAGGGCACCAGGAAGCCGCACGCCAGGCATGCGAGGCCCGCCCCGACCTGCCGGCGCGCCCTCAGCTCGTGCAGCGCGCACAGGACGGCGAAGAGCGCACAGAACCCGCCGGCCACCAGGAACAGCGCGACCGTCAGGATCAGGGCCGCCGCGAACCGTCCCCACCACCGTTGCCACGGCAGCGAGGCGTAGACCCAGGCCGCCGTGAGCGCCGCCAGCACGCCCAGGCCGATGGCCAGGTGATTCCAGTACCGCACGAACGGCCAGAGGAAGACCAGCCCCGGCAGCAGGTGCAGCATGCGCAGGCGGACGCCCGACGCGGTGCGCGCAAAGCCCCGTGTCGCCACGCACAGGAGCATGGCCAGGGCCGACACCACCAGCGCGGCACTCCAGTCCGCGTAGAAGACCTGGCCCAGGAAGGCGGACGCGTAGCCGAGCAGTCCGCCGGGCCGCATCGCCGACTCGAGGAAGAACGTCCGGCTCAGGCGGAACGCCGGGAGCGCGGCGGCCGCCCAGAAGCTGTGGTAGAGGAGGCTCAGGTCGACGTGCGCCTGGAAGTAGATGAACGCGACCGCCGAGAACAGGCAGACCGCCGGCGCCGCGATCCGGTCACGCGCCTCGGGGAGTGCGGCGGCCCCCGCGTTCGCATTCGTCTGGTCGACCTTGTCTGTGCTCATGGCGTTCTCGCACGGCCGGCCCCTGCCGGGGCGGGTGCTACTGAGCGGGCCGCCACGTCTCGGCGGGCGGCGTCGCGGACGTCACGGGGATGTCCACCCCCGTCCACTGCTCCCTGCGGATCACGCGTGCTATCTGCTCGCCCCGCACGGGCACGGGCTCCCTGATCAGCTCCGGCAACTGGTAGAGTCGGATGCTGGAGTCGTAGAACCGGGGATCGCGCTGCGGAAGCACGAACGGCTTGCAGACCACACCATCCTGACCAACATAACAGAAGGCGGGCCGTGTGAAAAGCCCGTCGCCCGCTTTGGTCGCGTAGGCCAGCCAGCGGCTGTTGGAGGACCAGGAGTGCCACGTCTCGGTCTGATCGCTGTTTCCCGGCAGCGGGCGCACGCGGCGGGTCGCCGTGTCCATGACGTACAGGTCGGCCTCGGGCTCCATGGCCGGGAACCCGCCATGCGGGCTCATGCAGATGACCAGGAACCGGCCGTCCGGCGATTCGCGCGGCAGCGTGATGCTCATGCCGGCCTCGGCCGCACTCAGGACAACCTCCGGGTCGCCCCAGGTGTCCGTCGCGACGTCATACGGAATGCGCATGAGGTCATACATCGCGTCGGCGTAGTTGTCGGGAATCCGGTCGCCTTCCGGCGTCCAGGGCAACGGCGCGGTGCAGTAGTAGAGGTGCGTGCCGTCCGCTGACCACGACGGCCAGGTCTCCATCCGGTCGGGCCGGCAGAGGACCGGCCGCGAGCTGACCAGCCCGGAGTCCACCCGGTAGTAGGACAGGTTGGAGTTCAGGTCGATGCCCTCCCGGACCTCCTGGCGGCTGGAGTGGAAGAACTGGCGCACGGTGTTCGTGCTGAAGGCGACCACGCGGCCGCTCGGATGCCACGAGGAGAACGCCGCGAGCCCCGGGTCCCGCTCCGTGCGGGTGTTGATCTTCGAGACCCGACCATCCTGGATCAGCAGCATGCCATGCCCGTGATCGACCTTCCCGCTTCGCATCTGGATCAGCATGCGGTCCGTCCCGTTGTTGAGGAACGTGTGGCAGTTCATGCAGCCGCGCCCGAAGGACCCGTTGTCCAGAATCAGCCGATCCGCGTACGATTCGAGATGCCGTTCCCGGATCTGCATGTGCGTGTAATAGTTGTATAAAACATTGATTCGCCGGTAGACGAGATAGGAGTCGATCGGCTCCTCAGCCACCAGGCTGTGGAGCGGCTCGAAACGCGTCCATCGTCCGCCCGCGTCCAGAACAAAGGCCCGTATTTCCAGTGAACGCCCCCGGTTCTCTTCCAGGAGCCTGCGCCAGGAATGCAGGGAAAAGTCGAGGCCCCCGTCCTTGCTCCACGCGCGGATGGGCTCGCCCCGGTCTCCGTGTAACTCCACGACGAAGGCCGAGCCCTCTTCCTCCACAACGAAAGACGGTGCGGCGATATTCGGGGGGAACACTGTGCCGGCGTAGTCGGGGCGCAACTTCGGGGGACGACCAGCCGACTGGGGCTGCACCACTTTCGGGAAATCGTCCGGCAGCAGGCAGATGACGGCCGCGACAACTGCAGCGAGCGCTGCAAGCACAACTGCGCCACGCGTCCGACTCATTCCACGGGCTCCGGCGGCAGGACAAAGAAGTAGTAGAACATGTAGCTGTCTGCGAAGTCGGCGAGGGCCTTCATACGGCTGAGGCGCGTCCTCGCGCCCGCCATCGCACGCCGGAATGCTTCGAAACGCTCCTGGGTGCGCGCACTGATTCGCAGGCCGTTCATTTCGGGCATCTGCCCCGTCCGCACGGCGTAGAGCAGCAGCGCTTCCTCGAAGTGCCTCGGCACCGATCGATAGCCGACCTCGCCCAGCCGCGCGAACTCCCGCACGCAGTCCCCCAGCCTGCCGTAGATCAGGTAGCGCGCCAGCAGGTACTCGTAGGCCATTCGGTTCCCGGGGTTCCGGCTCAGCAGCCGCTTGAGGGCGTCTTCGACGTGGCCCCATTGGGCCACGTTCTCCGTCACGCGCAGTTCCCGCAGACGCGCCACGAACGGATCCTGCGAGAGGTCCGGGTCCGTCCTCATCCGTCGCAGCATGCTCCTTGCCCGCCGGCCGTAGACGGGATCTCGGCTCAGGGCGCCCAGCAGGATCCGGGCCGCCTCCGTGCGTCCCTTGGCCAGGTTACAGAACATCATCACCTCGAGCAGGCGCGGATGGCTGCCTCTGGTCTCGATGGCCTCGCAGGCCATGTGCTCCGCCTCGTTTACGAGTCCAAGGTCCAGAAGCATCTCGCTCGAGGCGACCCAGGCACGGTGCCGCAGCACCTGACTCGGCACGATGTCCTTACACAGCATGTGCCCGACGGGGTCCTGCTCGTAGGCGAACATCCCGTCGGCAAGCTCCCCCAGGTGGAAGAGCGCCCGGTTGAGCTGCGAGTTGACGAACAGGTAGTCCAGCGGATTGAACGCCCCGCGGGAGGCGTTCTTCACGACCTTCGGCCAGTTGCGCCGGGACGCGTGGTAGTCGACCGCCGTCTGCGCCTTCATCGCCCCGTCGTGGGCGAGCACGACGGCGACGGCCAGCATCGCCAGCGCAGCGACACCGGCGATGGGCCGACGGCGGCCCGCACGGCGAAGGCGCCCGGCCGCGTAGGCCGCCACGGCCGCTGCAGGGAAGAACGCGTAGAGCACGAGGCGCAACGCCTCGCTCCGCAGCACGAGCGGCACGGCGTTGTCCGGGGTCAGCGCAAACTCGTGGAAGGGCAGCAGGCGGCGGTAGGCGTCGGCCGTTCCGGCGTGCGGCCACAGGAGCCCCAGCGCGTACGGCATCGCCGCCCCCAGCACCAGCACGGCCGGAGCGAGCCGTCGCCGGCCCCCGGCGGTCAGTTCGTAGAGTGTGCACAGCGCCGCGTAGACCAGCACCGCCCCGGCGGCGATCGAGTGCAGCAGCGCCAGCAGGAGCACGAACACGCCCAGCCGTCGAGGGGGCGTCGCGCCGCCCTTCGTGACGTAGACGGCGGCCCCGCCCAGCACCAGCGCCAGCGCCAGCATCGGACGCAGCGGGTCGTAGTAGAAGCCATAGAGGAGCAGCAGCGGGAAGACCGGCACCAGGTGCAGCAGGCGCGGGGGCTCGCCGGCAAACGCCCTGAGCAGCACGAACGCCTCCAGGCAGAGCAGGGCCATCAGCCCGGTGATGATCACGGCCCCCAGCCATGCGATCTGGTGGTACTGGCTCAGGAGGGCCGCCGCATACTCGGTCAGCCCGCCGGGAAGGAACAGGAAATCGCCCAGGAAGCGCGTTCCCCAGCGGAAGACGGGCACGCCCGGGGAGAGCGCCGGCTGAACCCAGTGGGCCTGGAAGACGAGGGCGGGGTTGACGCGCAGGTAGACGTACGCGAAGACGGCGGCGAAGAACGCGGCCCAGACGCGGGGCCATGCACCGGGCCGCGCCGGAGCGGCCGGGGGCTCCCGGTCGCCTCCGGCCGGAGTGAGTCGCTCTGGTCGTGCCGTCCTCATGTGCACCCGTCGGTCGCTCGGACTCCCGAGATGGCGGTCATGTCTCCGGCCGTCGTCGGCCCCTGGGGCCGGCACGTGCGCGGCGACCGATCCACAGCCGCCGCGGGGCCGATGATACCACAGGCGTCCGCGCGCGGGCAACCGGCCGGCCGATCGGCGCCGAGGGCCGGGTTCAGGACGCGTAGCTGTGCAGCCCGGCGAAGACGCGTGCCAGGTTCGCCCACAGCAGCGTGGCCGCGATGGTGCCGCAGCCGGCCAGGACGAATGCCGCGTTCGCGCGGCGGCGTGCGCCCCCCGTCAGGCGACGCCACTGGAAGTAGCCCACGTAGACCAGCCACATGGCCAGCGCCCAGAGTTCCTTCGGGTCCCAGTTCCAGTAGTCGCCCCAGGCGCGCTGCCCCCAGACGGACCCCAGCACCAGCCCGAGCGTCAGCAGCGGGAACCCGAAGCGGGCCAGGCGATGTGCTCCCTCGTCCGCCCGGGCATCCGTGCCGCCGGATGCCAGCACGCGCACTGACTGCACCCCGGCGCGCAACATCACCAGATAGCCCGCCAGGTAGGCCAGGATGTGCGGCCCGAACAGCCGGCTCCGGAGTATGGGCGGCAGCGGCAGCGGCGCCGGGTCGAACACGAACGCCACGGGCACCAGGAAGAGCGCGGCCATCAGCGCGTCCTCGCCCCGCCCCGGCACCCTCAGCCGCCGCTCGAAGAAGGCCGAGAGCGGATAGCAGAGCGTCGCCATGCAGAGGAACACCTCGAAGAGGTTCTTCATCGGCGTGTGCCCCACGGCCGTCCACCGCACGGCCACGGCCGCCAGCAGCAGACCGAACCCCGCCCGGAACAGCCAGGTGCCTGCCGGCCGCCGGCCCGCAAACCACGCCGCAGCAGCGCCTGTGCAGGCCACCAGTGCGGCGGCGGCCAGTCGGCTCGCCCAGTAGCCCTCAGGGTCCATCGGCGCCCCCTCCCCCGCCGGACGGCGCCGGCAGGAGCCAGAAGTGCAGGAACACGCCCGTGCACAGCAGCAGCATCCCCGCGTAGACGGCGAACAGCCCGCGATCCGACTTGGCCCTCAGCATCACGTAGTCCCCGCGCTCCCAGCCTCCGCCCTGCAGGCTGAACTGGTAGCCGCCGTGCCGCAGCGGCCGGTTCATCGCGACGGATGCCCGGCAGACGTCCCGCCCGCCGCTGACGACGGCCACGTCCGCGGCATACTCCCGCACGGCCCCGCCGGCCGGGTCGGCGTCCACGCGGACCGTGTGGCACACGAGATGGAAGGGTAGGCGGGCGATCCTGTGCTCGAATCCGTGGCTGAACACATCGTCGCAGAGCCGCCCGCGCGGCAGGAACAGGTAGCCGTCCACCGGTGCAGGCCATCCCAGCAGGCGCTCCGCCAGCCGGCGCCCGGAGGCCGAGCCCCAGAGCCCTCCGGCCAGGATGAACGCGGCCCCGAGCAGGGCCACCCTCCGGGCCACTCCCCTGCCGACGACGGCCCGCCCGAGCAGCCACAGAGCGCCCGCGCTCCAGAAGGCCCCCATCGGCCAGGAGTTGAACAGCCTCCGCGCCCGTTCCGGGCCCAGAAACGCGCCCACGACGCACAGGGCGGCGAGGCTCGCCACCCCGCCCAGCTCCACGGCCTGCACCGGCCTTCGGTCCATAGCGGCCCCTTGCCTGGGGAGACCCGGTTGTACCGGCACGCCGCAGCACGGTCAAGCGACACGACAGACCGAGGGCTTGCCCGCCGGGGCGGGACGGCCGTGCATGACGCGCGTGCGGCGAGCGCGGTTGAAAATGACGCCGCCGCCTGCGATCATGGGGTCAGGGCTGTCCATGCCTCTCAGGAGATGCTTCATGCAGCACGTGAAGAGCGAGTTCGCCAGGGGCTCCTGGCTCACCTACCGGCCGGACATCAAGATACTGGACTGCACCGTCCGCGACGGCGGTCTGATCAACAACCACCGTTTCGACGACGACTTCGTGCGGGCCGTCTACCGGACCTGCGTCGACGCCGGCGTGGACTACATGGAGATGGGCTACAAGGGCGCCAAGAGCATCTACCCGACCGACGAGTTCGGCCCCTGGAAGCACTGCGACGAGGAAGACCTGCGTCGCATCGTCGGCGACAACGAGACGGACCTGAAGATCTCCGTCATGGCCGATGCCGAACGCTGCGACTACGAGGCGGACATCCTGCCGAAGTCCGAGAGCGTCATCGACGCCATCCGCGTGGCCTGCTACATCCACCAGATCCCGGTTGCGCTGGACATGATCCGGGACGCACATGAGAAGGGCTACGAGGTCGTCCTTCAGCTCATGGCGGTCTCCGTGATTGCGGAACGCGAACTCGACCAGGCCCTGCAGATCGTCGCGGAGACGCCGGTGACGACCATCTACCTGGTCGACAGCTTCGGGGCGCTCTACTCGGAGCAGGTGCGCGACCTGGTCGTGACCTACATGAAGGCCGTGGAGGGCAAGGGCAAGGAGATCGGCATCCATGCGCACAACAACCAGCAGCTCGCCTACGCCAACACCATCGAGGCGCTGATCCACGGCGCGAGCCGGCTGGACGCGACGCTGCACGGCATGGGCCGCGGCGCCGGCAACTGCGCCACCGAGCTGCTGCTCGGGTTCCTGAAGAACCCGAAGTTCCACCTCCGCCCCGTGCTCAAGTGCATCCAGGAGCACCTGTTGCCGCTGAAGGAGCAGATGGAGTGGGGGCCGAGCATCCCGTACATCATCACGGGCCAGCTCAACCGCCACCCGCGCGCGGCCATCGCGATGCGACAGGGCGAGGACCCGGACGATTACGTTCGCTTCTACGACCAGATGACCGAGGAGGAGTAGCGCCCGGCGCGCACGCGCGCTCCCCGCTCCCGCCTCGACACCGTCTCCGGAGGATCACCTCATGACCAAGCGCCCGATCATCGACGCCCACCATCACGTGGGCGACGAGGCCTACGCCGACCGCCTCGCCGCCGTGTGCGAGAAGCTCGGCATCGTCAAGGTCTGCCTGGTGGCGACCAACGTGCCCGATTCCCCCCGGGACAACAACGCCAACACGAAGCGCGCCTTCGAGAAGTACCCCGACCTGTTCGTGGGCTTCGGCGGCGTCAACATGTGGCAGGACGACGGCGCCGACCAGGTCCAGCGGCTCCACGACGAGGGCTTCCGCGGGCTGAAGTTCATCATCCCGCCGAAGCCCTACCACGACCCGTCCTACGATCCCATCTACGCGAAGGCGCAGGAACTGGGCATGATCGCCCTCTTCCACCTGGGCATCGTGGCCCGGCACGTCACGCGCAACCTGCGCACCGACAACAACCTGATGCGGCCGGTCTACCTGGACACGATCGCGCGGAGCTTCCCCGAGCTGACCATCATCGGCGCGCACCTGGGCAATCCGTGGTATGAAGAAGCCACCATGTCCTGCCGCTGGAACCCGAACCTCTACTTCGACCTGTCCGGCTCGACCTTGAAGAAGAAGTCGCCGCAGTTCCTCAAGGAACTCCTCTGGTGGACGCCGACGACCTTCTACGGCGACGTCGAGGGGCGCTACGCCTGGGAGAAGATCGTCTTCGGCAGCGACGTCGGCCCGGACTACGTCAAGGACGTGCTCCACGACTACGAGCAGACCATGGAAGCGATCAACCTGCCGCCCGAGATGCGCCACCAGGTGCTCTACGGAACCATGGCGCGCATCCTGGGCCTGGAGGACGCCTGACGCGTCGGGGCCGTCCGAATGGGGCTTGACAGCCCCGGCCGCCCGGCCGACAATGGCCGCGGCGGTCCACTCCTTCGGAAGGAGGTTCGGAGATGGCTCCCAGGCAGATCGTGGCGGCGGTCCTGGTCGTGCTCGTGCTCCTTCTGGCAGCCAACCACTTCCGCAAGCGCGCGCTCGAGCGCCGGCGGGCCGAACAGCCGCCCGCCGAGGGCGAGTTCGTGCTCGTCTGCCCCTCCTTCGGACACGGGGGTGCGATCCCGCCCGAGTACACGGCCGACGGACGGAACGTCTCGCCCCCGCTCGTGTGGGACAACGTGCCGGACGGCACCATGACGTTCGCGCTGGTCGTCGAGGACCCCGACGCCCCGAACCGCACGTTCACGCACTGGATGCTCTGCGAGATCCCCGGCAAGCTCCGGGAACTGCCCGAGGGCGTGCCGTCCGGGGAGACCACCGCGTTCGGCGCGCAGGGCGTCAACGACTTCCGCGAGACCGCCTACGGGGGGCCGAACCCGCCGCACGGGCAGGAGCACCGCTACTTCTTCCGGCTCTACGCCCTCAGCACCACGCTCGACATGGCCGGCGCCTACACGAAGCAGCAGCTCCGGGCCGCCATGGCGGGCAGCATCCTGGCCGAGACCGCCCTGATGGGACGTTACCGCCCTGCGGCCGGGCGCTGACGGCGCCGTCCCCACCGCGAAGGAGTATGCATGCCGCCCCTGACCGGACGTGAACGCATCGCCCGCATCCTGCGCCGGGAGCCCGTCGACCGCATCGGGCTCTTCGAGAGCTTCTGGGGCGACACCCGGAAGAAGTGGATCGCCGAGGGCCACGTGCGTGCGGACGAAGACCTGCCCACGCACTTCGGCTTCGACATCAGCACCCACTGGCCCTTCAACCTGATGGCCGACCTGGGCTTCGAGCCCGTCGTCGTCGAGGAGACCGCCGAGACCATCCTGACGCGCGACGCCAACGGCGCCCTGCTTCGCCGGCACAAGCTGCACGACGCGACGCCGGAGCACGTGGACTTCGCGGTGAAGGACCGCCGCACGTGGGAGGCGAAGGCGCGTTCCCTGCTGCTGGAGCCCGACCGGCGGCGCATCGACTTCGAGGGCTACCGCCGCGCCCGCCGGGAGGCCGCCGAGGCCGGCCGCTTCTTCTGCTGGGGCGGACGGAACGTGTTCGAACTCATCTTCCCGGTCTGCGGCCACGAGCACATGCTCATGGGCATGGCGCTGGACCCCGCCTGGGTGCGCGACATGGTGGACGTCTACGCCGAGTTGACGGTGGCCCTCATGGGCATCCTGTTCGCCGAGGAGGGCCCGCCGGACGGCGTCTGGTTCTTCGAGGACATGGGCTTCAAGGGGCGGCCGTTCATGTCGCCGCAGATGTACCGCGACATCGTTCAGCCGGGCCACGCGCGGACCTTCGCGTGGGCGCACTCGTGGGGACTGCCCGTCCTGGTGCACTCCTGCGGCTACATTCGGCCCCTCCTGCCCGGCCTGGTCGAGGCCGGCATGGACTGCCTGCAGGTCATGGAGGTGAAGGCCGGGATGGACCCGCTGGAGATCAAGGCCGAGTTCGGCGACCGGATCACGCTCTTCGGCGGCATGGACGCACGCAACCTCGTGGCCAACGACCGCGAGGCGATCCGCAGGGAACTCGGGCGCAAGATCCCGGTCCTCATGGAGGGCGGGGGCTACATCCTGCACTCCGACCACTCCGTGCCGACCACGTGCGACTACGAGACCTACCGGTTCTTCGTCGACGAGGGCCTGCGCCTGGGGACGTACTGACAGGGCGCGCGGCATCGGAGGCTGCCATGGCACATGCATTTGCGCACCACATGATCGTGCGGCAGGAGCACCTGAACCAGTACGGCAACCTGTTCGGCGGCGTCGTCCTGCGGGAGATCGACGAGCTGGCGTTCATCGCCTGCATGCGGGCCTACCCGGGCCGGAACTTCGTCACGCGCGCCGTGCAGAACGCCGAGTTCACGGCGCCGGCGCACCTGGGCGACATGCTGGAGTTCCGCTTCCACGTCGGCCAGACGGGCCGCACGAGCGTGCGAGTGCACGTGGAGATGGTCGTGCACGACGGCCGCGGCGGTCCGCCCGTGCAGTCGTTCGACGGCACCGTGGTCATGGTCTGCGTGGATTCCCACGGCGTCCCCGCCCCGCTGCACGCCTGAAGCCCGCGGCGCGCCCCCGGGGGGGGCCTACTCCCCCTGCAGCAGGGCCGACAGGAACCGGTGGCCGCGCTCCAGCTTCTCGCGCGTGGTGATGCCGACGGGCTTGCAGGCCCAGCCGCCCTGGAGGTCCTCCAGGTTCAGCCAGCCGTCGTAGCCGACGCTCTTGAGCGCGGCGATCACCTCCTTCCAGTCCACGATCCCCTCGTCGATGCCGCAGTGCTCGCAGAACCACGTGCCGTCTTCGCGCCGCACCCAACGGTCGTTCTTCGTGTGCACGTGCGCCAGGTAGGGGCCGAGTATCTCGCAGGCCATCTTCCAGTTCTCGATGCCCTCGCGGACCATGTTCGCGGGGTCGAGGATGACGCCGACCCAGCGCGGGTCCCGGCCCTCGAGCAGACGGAGGGCGGACGACGTGTTCGTGCAGATCAGGCCGTGGTGCAGTTCGAGCAGGGCCTTGACGCCGGCCGCCCGCGCGGCCTTCTCCACCTCGACGTAGGCGGCCCGGGCCTTCTCGAACAGCTCCTGATAGGGCGTCTTGCCGTCGTAGCGCGGCCCGGCCACCCTCAGCATCGGCGCACCGACGATTCGGGCGACCTCCATGCACGTGCGCGCGCCGTCCAGGTCGAAGCAACTCACTGCCGTGCCGAGAGATACGACGGTCAGGCCATGGCGCTCGGCCGCCGCACGCGCGGCGCGTGCGCTCTCCTCCAGGTTGGCCGTGTCGATGTGCCACCGGCTCGTGCCGTCCCAGACGGCGTTCTTGTAGTCCACCGTCCACTCGATGCCTTCGTGGCCGGTCTCGGCCACCAGTCCGGCGGCATCGTCCACCCGGTAATCCGGCGTGACGAGCGAATAGACGCCGAGCTTCATACCCGTCTCCCCGATCCTGAGGAACGCGGCAGGCCGGCCCCGGTGCCCCGAGGGACGGCTCCGGGGATTGTAGGCTTGATCCGCCGCGAAGTCAAAACGCCGTAGATGCGCACCGTGACGTCGGGACGCGTCTCTGGTATAGTGCCCGGACTGCGATCGACGATGATCCCGACGCACAGAGGGAGGGTGTCCGTGGGCAAGGAGGTCGGGCTCGGATCCGACGCGGCCGGAGCCCTGGACCGCGACGTGCGCTACCTGCGCGGCGTCGGCCCTCGCCGTGCGGAGGCGCTCGCCCGGCTGGACCTGCACACGGTCCGCGACGTGGTCTTCCACCTGCCGCGCGGCTACGAGGACCGCCGCCACCCGCGGCCGATCGCCGGACTCCGTGCGGGCGAACGCGCGGTGGTCGCCGGGCGCATCGCCGACGTCCGCTTCCGCTACGCACGCAGCCGTCGGGGCGGCATCCTGGAGGTGGACGTGGAGGACGCGACGGGCCTCCTCGCACTCACGTGGTTCAACGCGCGCCAGGCCTGGGCCGCCCGCTACCCCATCGGCGAGCCGATCCGCGCCTACGGCACCGTCAACTTCTACGGCGGCCTGCAGATCGTCGCTCCCGACTGCTCCGTCGGTCCCGCTCAGGACGCATCGGCGGAGAGGTTCGACCGCATCCTGCCGCTCTATCCGCTGACGGAGGGCATCTCGCAGGCGGCCATGCGTGCAATCGTGCGCACGGCGCTCGAGGCGGGCGCCGCCGGGGTCGTCGACACCCTCCCGCCGGCGCTCTGCCGGCGCAAGGGCCTGCCCGACGTGCGGCGGGCGCTGCGCGACGTGCACTTTCCGAACGCACCGGCCGAGGCCGAGGCGGCGCGGCGCCGGCTGGGCTACGAGGAACTGCTGCTCTTCCAGACGGCACTGGCGCTCCGGCGCGCACGCGCCCGGCAGCAGGCGGGCGTCTCATTCCGGGTCGGCCCGAACGTCGACAGGCGCATCCGCCGCTTGTTCCCGTTCTCCTTCACGGGGGCACAGGACCGCGCGATCTCGGAAGTCGTCGCCGACATGCGCAGCCCCCGCCCCATGAACCGCCTCCTCCAGGGCGACGTCGGCTCCGGCAAGACCGTGGTGGCCGTCTACGCCCTCCTGGCCGCCCTGGCGGACAGCCGCAGGGGCTGCCAGGCCGCCCTCATGGCCCCGACCGAGATCCTGGCCGAGCAGCACGCCCTGACGCTGCAGGCACTGCTGAAGTCCGCACGCGTGCGCACCGCCCTGCTGACCGGCAGCGCGTCCCCGGCCGAGCGGCGGGCGCGGCTGGCGGCGATCGCCCGTGGCGAGGTGGACCTGGTGGTGGGCACCCACGCGCTCATCCAGGGCGACGTGGAGTTCAGCAACCTGGCTCTGGTGGTGGTCGACGAGCAGCACCGCTTCGGCGTGCGGCAGCGACTGGAGATCCGCCGCAAGGGCCCGCCCCCCGACGTGCTCATCATGACCGCCACGCCGATCCCGCGCACCCTCGCGCTGGCCTACTTCGCCGACATGGACGTGAGCGTCATCGACGAGATGCCGCCGGGCCGCAGCCCCGTCGAGACGGTCCTGTGCCCGCCGAGGGACTGGGACCGCGCCTTTGAGGCCGCGCGCGGGGAACTCGAGCAGGGGCGGCGCGTGTTCGTCGTCTACCCGCTCGTGGAGGAGAACCGCGACCTGGACCTGACCAGCGCCACCGAAGGCTACCAACGGCTGCGCACCGAGGTCTTCCCCGAACACCCGTGCTGCCTGCTGCACGGGCAGATGCCGCCCGCGCACAAGCAGGAGGTGATGGAGGCATTCCGCACCGGCGGCTGCCGCGTGATGGCCGCCACGACGGTGATCGAGGTGGGCATCGACGTGCCGGAGGCGAGCGTGATGATCGTGCAGCACGCGGAACGGCTGGGCCTGGCGCAGCTCCACCAGCTCCGCGGCCGCATCGGGCGGGGGCGCTTCCCCGGCCGGTGCTTCCTGCTGGCCGATCCGACCACAGAGGACGCACAGGCGCGCCTGGGCATCCTGACGCAGACGTGCGACGGCTTCCGCATCGCCGAGGAGGATCTGCGCCTGCGGGGGCCGGGGCAGGTGTTCGGCACCCGCCAGAGCGGCATGCCCGAGTTCCGATGCTACGACTTCTCGGACCCAGCCCTCCTCAAGGAGGCGTGCGACGACGCCGTCCGCCTCGTGGAGGCCGACCCGGACCTGCGCCGGCCGGAGCACCTGCGGATCCGGCAGACCATCCTCTCCCGGTACGGCGAGGGTCTGGCCCTGGCGGACATCGGATAGGATGGCGGGCCGCCCGCCTACTGCCCTTCCGGCAACTCCTCCACGAACCCCGCAAGCGCCCTCTCGCGGTACGCCTCCCCCCGGGCGATCACGGCGTCCGGATCGACTGCCGGGACATGGCCCGGTTCCGGCGCGTTCGGCAGCACGACCAGGGGAAGCGTGTGCTGGTCCAGGAGGACCTCGGGATAGAGCACCTCGGCGAAGAAGTCGAACGGGAAGGTCTCATACCAGGGCGGCTCCACCTCCCAGTCCACCACCTGCTCCTCGTGCGTGAGCCGTCCGTCCTCGTCGCGCACGGGCCCCACGCGCACGCGGCGCAGGCCATAGTGGGCGAAGGAGTGATCCAGAGGCGTCATGCCGACGTAGGATTCGTCGATCCAGACGGGAGCCCCGGCGGGCTCGGAGCGGATGTACATCTTCCGCTCCACGCAGCCCGACGCGGCGGTCAGCAGGGCGACGGCGAAGGCGGCCGTCACGATCGAGTGTCTCATGGGAGAACCGTCTCCTGAGGTCCGAGTTGAACGAGTTCCGCCTCCATGGTCTCCAGGCTCACCAGCGCCGCCGTGGAAAGGCCGGTGAGCCAGCCGCCGGCCTCGCCGGGGTTGACCAGCAGAGGCGGGCCCATCTGCACACGGGGCTCGTGCGTGTGGCCGCACACGAGCAGGTCGGCCCCGTCGGAGGCGCCCGCAAGCTGGTCCGCGTCATGGGCCAGCACGATCGTGCGCCCGCCCAGCACGCACCGGTAGGGCGCGGCGTGAAGGCCGTCGCAGGCCCTGCTCAGCCCGGCGCGCTCCCCGTCGTTGTTCCCGAAGACGCCGATGATCGGCACCCCGCCCTGCCCCATCAGGCGCAGGACGAACGGGGCCACGAAGTCGCCTGCGTGGAGGATCGTGCCGACCCCGCGTTCGGCGAACAGCTTCATCGCCGCCGAGACCTTGGGCAGGTTGTCGTGAGTGTCGGCCAGGATTCCGACCAGCATGGCCCGATCTCCCTCCGTTCCGGATGCGGCCGCGCCATGCGGCCGCGCCGCCCTACTCCCTGTGCTCGAACCGGTAGAGCTTGCCGTCGGCCGCCGCCACGATGCAGCGAGCCTCCGCGTCGGCCTCGAACTGCTTGACGTCCGCGTCGCAGAGGCAGTGCCAGCGCGGCTCCAGTGCGGCCTCCCGACCGGCGAAGACCGTCAGGTGCGGCCCGGCCGCGTGGAGCACGACGGGCCCGCCCTCCGACGGGGTCCTCAGCAGCACCGCTCCCGGTGGGGGCGCGAAATCCCACACCGTGCCGGCGCGCACGTCCGCCACGGCGCAGAGCGCGTTCTCGCCGTAGGCGGCCAGGGCGCCCCCCAGGCGGTCTACGCGCACGATCGGCTCGAAAAGCCGCCGGCTCCAGGCCTGCCGTCCCGTGCCGTCCAGTACCGTCAGCCGCCCTCGGGGCGCCACGAACGCGCTGAAGTCGTCGCCGACCACCACGGGGTGGTGCCGGTCGCCGTCGGCGAAACGCAGCTTCCGCTGAAGGGTGCCCTGGGGGTCGTAGTAGCGCAGGCGCCCGTCCGCATCGACGACCAGCACGGTCCGCCCGGTCGCGCTCACGAGCAGCGTCCGGGCCTCGTCGCCGACGGGCCGCCGCCAGGCCGCCTCGCCCCCCTGCCCGAGACGGCAGAGCCAGCCGCCGTCCTCCAGCGTGTAGGCGACGCTCAGATCGTCGGCACAGCCGATGCCCAACAGGTCCGCCTCGCCCAGGCCGATCTCCCGGACGTCCCCGGTCGCGGGCTGCAGCACATGCAGCGACCTGCCGGCGTGCAGGCCGACGGCCTCGATGAACGCCGCCGGCACGACCTCGGCGGCCTCGACGACGCGGTGCCGCAGAACCGGCGCGCCCTGACGGTCAAGCACCGCGACCTGCCCGTCTGCCAGGCCCACGAGCAGGAAGGCCCCGTCGGCCGACGAACGCAGCAGGCCCGGGCGGATCGGCAGCAGCGCGTCGTGCAGGCGCTTCTTCCACAGCAGGTTCCTGTCCGTGTTGCGCGGGGCCGCCGCCGCAGCGGCGGGGGCGGGGGCGTCGGCGGCCATCGCCTCCTCGATCGCCAGGTAGTCGTCCGCGCCCGGTTCGGCCGGCTCCTGGTCCTTCGACGGGCCGGCCGCGGCAGGGCGCGGGGCCTCGGCGGGCTCGTCCCCGGCCGTTGCCACCCGGTAGGCGACGACGCGGCGGTCGGTCTCCGCCACGACGAGGCAGCCGCCGGCCGCTCCGTAGGCCCAGGTTCCGGCCGGCTTCGGCCCCGGTCGCTCCCAGACGACCTGGCCGCCCTCGTCGATCAGAGCCAGCCGGCCCTCTGCCAGCTCGACCATCGCCGGAAACCCTCGCGGGCCGGCCTCGACCCGCTGCACGTCCCCGCCGGGGGCCACCTTGCCCGCCTCGCGCCCGGCGGCGTCGAAGACCAGCAGGCCCCGTCGGCCGCCGGCCACGAACACGCGGTCGCCGGTCGCGTCGGCCGAGACGGATTCGGCCCGGAAGCCCAGGTCCTTCTGCCACTGCGTCTTGCCCTGGCCGTCCAGTTGCGCAAGCTGCCCCTTCGCGCCGACCACGACGATACGGCGGGCGTCCGCGTCGCGGACCACGATCGCCGTCATGGGAAATCCGATGGGCGCCACGCGCCGCTCGCGGGTGACCGCCGAGTATGTGTAGAGCCAGCCGGCCTCGGAGACGGCGGCCAGGAACTCGCCCGACTGGCCGACGGCATAGGCGGTGACGGGGCCGCCCAGTTCCACGCGCCATTCGAAGTCGCCGCTTGGGGAGAACGCATAGATGATCGCCGTGCCGGCCAGGGCGGTCAGAACGGAGCCGCCGCCCACGTCGAGGCAGCGGACCAGCTGGCCCGCCTTGAAGCGCCCGCAGACCGTGCCCCCCTCATCGAGCACGTGCACGGTGCGCTCACCGGCGCAGACCAGGGCGCACGAAGCTGCGTGCGCGGCGGCGATCCGGCCGACCGGTTCGGCCGCCTTGAACTCCCACATCGGTGCCGTCCCATCCTGCGTCTGCATCTTTCCCTCCGCCGTCCGGTTACGACTCCGCCGACAGTCCCAGCAGCCGCGCCGCCGTGCCTCCCATGACCGAGTCGATGCACTCAGGTGCCAGGGCGAGCGAACGGAAGACGCGCTGGTGGTCGCGTTCGACGGACGCGATCTCGTCGTGCCGCACGCCGGTGCCGAAGATGATCCGGCCCCACAGATCGTCCGCCGCGTTCTGCTCCCACAGGGCGGCCTGGGGCGGTCTGAGCAGGTCGCCGACGAACTCCGCCCCCTTGCGGCGCAGCAGGTCGCCGGACAGGTCGAAGTGCACGTTCCCATGGTGCCGCAGCACCTCGACGGCCTCCTCGTACCACGGCCCGCCCAGCCCGACGCCGACGATGCTCAGGTTCGGGAAGCAGCGGGCCAGCGTGTCCAGGTGCATCGGGTGTGCATTCATGGTGCGCATGCGCCGGGAGCGGTCCAGCGGCGTGGGCGGCAGCACGCACGTATGGAGGAGCAGCGGCATGCGCAGCGCCTCGGCGGCCTCGTAGAAGGGGAAGTATTCCTCGGCATCGTAGGGAGCCGACGGCCCCCAGGCGCACAGCCCGACGAAACCTGCGCGGCGGAGGCGTTCGACTGTCGCGGGCCCGTCTTCGCCCGGGTCCACGTGGGCGAACGGCAAGAACATCTCCGGGTAGGCATCGGCCTGCCTGCGAACCTCTGCGTTGGCGGCCAGCCCGTAGCGGCCCTCGCCGCCGCAGATGCACAGGCGGTCGATGCCCAGGTTCCGGGCCGTCTCCGCCAGCGCCTCGCCGTAGCCCGCGTCCTCGTAGAGGTGTGCGTGGAAGTCGATCAGCATCTGTGCTCTCCCCTGCGCGGGATCGGGTTCAGGAGCGGTCCGGCGCACCACCAATGTAGCACAAACCGCCGCGTTCGCAACCGCCGTTGCGGCGTCCTGCACAAGCAAGAACGGGAGGACGGCCGGCAAGCCGGCGGCCCTCCCGTTGCAGAGGCATGGGGCGCCCCATCAGCCCGTTGAAGGAGTCCTTTTGTGTGGCACAGGCGCCCTCGCCTGTGGGTTCTTGCCTGCAGTCAGGCCGTTCCGGACCTGGGCCAACAGCCGAGGCCTGCCCGACGTGGCTTGCCCGCCAGGGCGGGCGGCTGTTCCACACTTCGTCAATGGGCTGCTACGACGCCTTCACGTCGCCGTTCGACGCCGGCTCGGGCGAGTCATCCTCGTCCTCATCCTCGTCCTCATCCTCGTCCTCGTCTTCCTCGCTGTCCTCGTCGTCCTCCTCGTCTTCGTCCTCGTCCTGGTCGTCCTCTTCGTCGTCATCCGTCTCATCCGACGCGTCCGACGGCTCCTTGGCGGGTGTGTCCTCGAGGCCCTCGGCGCCTTCTTCCTCCTCGTCCGCTTCCTCGAAGATTTCATCGACGCCAATGCTGTCCTGCTCCTTGCGCATCAGCAGGAAGGTGATGGTGCCGGCGGTGAAGACGTAGGAGAACAGGTAGGCGATGGGCAGCAGTCGCACGCCCAGGAAGAACACGGTCAGGATCATGCTCGGCAGGGCCGCGAGCCCTTCCCCGGCGGGCGTGATGGCCGTCCCGGACTCGCCGACGACGTAGCTGACCCAGTCCACGGTGTTCACGTAGCCGAGGTTGACCGTCCGGACGATGAGGAACATCAGCAGGTCGGTCAGTCGGAACGCGACCCAGCCCGCCACGCAGCCGACCACACCGGCGACGACCGCATAGAGGACGAACCGCCGCAGGCCCCAAAGCACGTAGCTGTAGGCCGTGCTCCAGCTCTCGAATCCGTCCTTGCCGCCCGCGCTGACGGCCGGCATCATCAGGGCGAAGCTGAGCACCCCCAGCACGAGCAGGAACACGATGACGATAGTCGATGCGAGCAGCAGGGGGAAGCCCGGGAAGACCAGCAGGATGCGGCCCGGCACCCAGAGGGAGGCGACGAGTCCGCCGATCACGTTCAGGGCGATCAGGAAGAGGATGAACAGGAGCGGCATCATGGGGGCCATGAAGTAGGCCCTGCGCCGGGAGCGCACCATCTGGCGCGCCTCAGCCAGTGTGGGCAGGTCGTCGCGGCCGTACTCCAGGGCTGCCAGCCGGCTGATGACCCCCGCCGCCCCGGTCCACACGTAGAGGAGGCCCACGTAGGTGAGCACCGAGAGCAGGAAGTGCACGCGGCCGGCGCAGAAGGGGTTCAGGAGTGCGCGGACACTTGCGGCGGCCCGGGCCCCTTCGCCTCCGATCAGCATGGCGATGAGGTCGTTGTCCCCGCCCGGCAGCATCCCCGGCGGGTTGACGTCGCCCAGGAGCAGGCCGTAGACCACCGCCATGATGACGATCAAGGCGATGCTGGCGCCGACGGCCAGCAGCCCCATGCAGACCTTCTTCGCGTCGAGCGCGAGCGAGTAGGCCGACAGCAGATCCCGCCAATCCTCGGTGCGTTTTCTCATCACGGTTCTCCCAACGAGCGCGTGTGTAGAACGCCGGACGTGGCTGACTGAACGGCCACTGTATACACGGGCGACGGCATTGTCAAACACAAAAGAGGCACTGCTCAACCGGCGGTGGGCTCCCCGCCGGCGCCGGGCACATCCTCGGCCGGGGGGCCGGGGATGCGGTGCTCCTCGTCGAGCCACTTGCCGAGGTCGATCAGGCGGCACCGCTCGGAGCAGAATGGGAAGAACCGCCCCGCCGCATCCGTGGAGTACACGACCGGCCTCCCGCACGTGGGACACGCTACCTGCAGTTCCTCAGGTCGCACCGGATGGCTCCCTCGAACGGTTGCCGCACGGGCGCGGGGAGTCAGTTCCCGGCCCCCCCCGAGGCGCTGCCGCCCGACCCCGACCCCGAACCGGACCCCGAACCGGCCGTGCCGGTCGCGGCCTTCGCCGGGCTCCGCGAACCGTTCCGGTAGTCGGTGATGTAGAAGCCCGATCCCCGGAAGATGATGCCGGCGCCTCCCCCGATCAGCCGCACCAGCTTCTTCTTCCCGCACTCCGGGCATGTCTTCAGCGGCTCATCGCTCATGCCCTGAAAGGCCTCGAAGCGGTGTCCGCACTGCTTGCACTCGTAATCATAGGTGGGCATAGGAGGTTCGATCCATGGCGCTCAAGGGCTACTGCCGCACGGCCCTGCGGAAAGTCTCCATTCTACGCGTCGGCATCGGGCGAGTCAATCGTCTCGTCCGCCGGCGCGGCTGCGACGATCACCTGTGCCGGACGCACAAGCGTCTCGCCGAGCAGGAAGCCCTTCTTCAGTTCCTGCACGACCGTGTGGGTCGGCACGCCCTTGACGGGCATCTGGAGTACGGCCTCGTGGTAGTCGGGGTTGAACGGCTGTCCCACCGCTTCGATCGGCCGGATGCCGACGCCGGCCAGGGCGCGGTAGAACTCGTGTTCGACCAGCCGCAGCCCTTCGATCATGCCGGCGCCGCCTTCGGAGTTCGCGGCGGCCTCCAGGGCGCGCCCCAGGCTGTCGGCAACGGGCAGGAAGTCGTCGGCAAGCGCCCTCAGAGCGACCTGGCGCGCGGCGTCCTGGAAGCGCTCGACACGCTTCTGGAGGTTCTGGTAGTCGGCCACCGCCCTCTGGAGGCGGCGGAGATACTCATCGCGCTCGCCGGCCAGGGCCTTCAACTCCTCGTACTGCGCGTAGGAGAGCGTCACACCGCCTTCGGAGTCTGCGGCGTGGCCGAAGGCCGGATTCTCGCACGCATCATCGCGTGCGGGCTCGGCCGCATCGGCCTGGGGTCGGCGGTCCTGATCATCGTTCATCGTGCTGAGCCTCTACAGGGCGTGCCGGGGCGGGCTTACTGCTCCTCGGCCGGCGTCCCTTCACCGTAGATGTAGTCCTTGAGCTTCGCAAGGAAGCTCTTGCGCTTCTCCGATACGTTCTCTTCCTCGATCTCCGCCAGCTCGCGCAGCAGTTCCTCCTGACGGGCCGTGAGGCGGTGGGGCGTCTCGATGACCACGCGCACGAGCAGGTCGCCGCGGGCCGTGCTGTTGAGGCGCGGCAGCCCCAGCCGGCGCAGCCTCAGCACGTCGCCGCTCTGCGTGCCGGCGGGCACGTTGAGTTGCCGGGCCTCTCCGTCCAGCGACGGCACGTCGACCGCACCTCCCAGGGCGGCGGTCGGGTAGCCGATGGGCACTTCGCAGAGCAGGTCGGGACCGTTGCGCTCGAATACGTCGTGCGGCTGCACGTAGACGTCGCAGTAGAGGTCGCCGGACGGGCTGCCCGGCAGGGCCTCGCCCTCGCCGCGCACGCGCAGTCGCGTGCCCGATTCGATGCCGGCCGGCACGTGCACGGTCACCTCGACCTCCTTGCGGATGCGGCCCTGTCCGCCGCACCGGGAGCAGGGGTCGACGACGACGGTGCCCCGGCCCTGGCAGCGGGGGCAGGTCGTGCGCATGCGGAAGAAGCCCTGTCGGCTCTCGACCTGTCCGTATCCGTTGCACTGGGCGCAGGAACGCAGGCCGCCCTCGGGGGCGCCCCGCCCGTCGCATTCGCGGCAGACCTCCTGGCGCACGAGCGGGATGGCCCTCTCGACCCCGTCCAGGACCTCGCGCAGGTCCAGCTCGACCGAGACGCGCAGGTTCCGGCCGCGTCCGGGGCGACGTGCGCCGCCGCCCCCTCCGAAGAAGCCGTCGAACAGGCCCGCTCCGCCGAAGAAGTCGCTGAAGACGTTCAGAATGTCGTCGACCGAGCCGAAATCGTGCAGCGGCACGCCCTGGAGGCCGGCCCGGCCGAAGCGGTCATAGCGGCTCCGCGTCTCTTCGTTGCCGAGCACCTCGTAGGCTTCGGCCGCCTCCTTGAATCTCTCGGCGGCGGCCGGGTCGTCCTGGTTGCGGTCGGGGTGGTATTCGAGCGCCTTGCGGCGATATGCCTTCTTGATCTCGGCCTGCGAGGCATCCCTGGCGACGCCCAGCACCTCGTAGTAGTCACGGTCCGCCATCGAGCACCCGCTTCCCGCTGTGCGTCCCGCTTGCGCGGCCCAAGAAGCGTCCTTCGCGTGGCCGGCAGTGCCGGACGAGACGGCGACCGGCCGGGGGTGCGGCATGCGCCGTCTCCGGCCGGTCCGTCGTCATCAGCGCACCGTGCCTTCCGGCGCCGCACCCTCCTCGGCGTCCTCGTCCAGATCGGTGACGAGCGCTTCGGTCGTCAGCATGAGAGCGGCGATGCTGGCGGCGTTCTCGAGCGCCGTCCGGGTGACCTTGGTGGGATCGATGATGCCCGCCTTGACCATGTCCACGTACTGCCCGGTCAGGGCGTCGAAGCCGACGCCGTCCTTCTGCTCCAGCACGTCGGCCACAACGACGGCGCCGTTGACGCCCGAGTTCCCGGCGATGCTCATCAGCGGGGCCTCCAGCGCCTTGGCGATGATGTCGGCACCCGTCTTTTCGTCGCCGCGCAGGCGCTCGCGGCGCTTCGCCACGGCGTCCTTGCAGCGGACGAGAGTGCAGCCGCCCCCGGGGATCACCCCTTCGTCGGCGGCGGCGCGTACGGCGTGCAGCGCGTCCTCGACGCGGGCCTTCTTCTCATTGAGTTCGGCTTCGGTCGCGGCGCCGACACGGACGACGGCGACGCCGCCGGCGAGCTTGGCCAGCCGCTCCTGGAGCTTCTCGCGGTCGTAGTCGCTCGTGGTCTGCTCGATCTGCTTGCGGATCTGCTCGATCCGCGCGCGGATGTCGGACGTCTTGCCGGCGCCCTCGATGACGGTCGTGTCGTCCTTGGTGACGATGACGCGCTTGGCCCGGCCCAGGTCGCTCAACTGCAGGCCGTCGAGCTTCACGCCCAGGTCCTCGCTGATGAAGCGCCCGGCGGTCACGACGGCCAGATCGCTCAGCATGGCCTTGCGCCGATCGCCGAAGCCCGGCGCCTTCACGGCGCAGCACGGCAGCAGGCCGCGCAGCTTGTTCACGACCAGCAGGGCGAGGGCTTCGCTTTCGACGTCCTCGGCGACGATCAGCAGGGGCTTGCCCGCGCTGAGCACCTTCTCCAGCAGCGGGATCATGTCGCGCGCACTCGATATCTTCGCCTGGTGGATCAGGATGTAGGGATCCTCCAGCTCCACCTGCATGCTCTCGGCGTTGGTGATGAAGTACGGCGAGAGGTAGCCCTTGTCGAACTGCATGCCCTCGACGAACTCCAGCTCCATCTCCAGCGTGTTGCCGTCCTCGACGGTGATGACGCCGTCCTTGCCGACCTTGTCGACCGCCTCGGCCAGCTTCTCACCGATCTCCCGGTCGCCGTTGGCGCTGATGGTGCCGACCTGCGCGATCTCGTCCCGGCTGTTGACGGGCTGGCTGCGCGCCTTCAGCTCGGCCACGACGGCGGCGACGGCTTCGTCGACGCCGCGACGGATCGCCATGGGGTTGGCCCCGGCCGCGACGGCGCGCAGGCCCTCGCGGTAGATCAGCTCGGCCAGCACGGTGGCCGTGGTCGTGCCGTCGCCCGCGTCGTCGCTCGTCTTGCTGGCGACCTCGTTGACGAGCTTGGCGCCCATGCTCTCGAACTTATCCTCGAGTTCGATCTCCTTGGCGACGGTCACGCCGTCCTTGGTGACCTTCGGGCCGCCGTAGCTCTTCTGAAGGACCACGGTGTGGCCCGTGGGCCCCATGGTCACGCGCACGGCGTCGGCCAGCTTCTGGACGCCTCTGAGTATCTTGCTGCGGGCTTCCTGCCCGTACATCAATTGCTTCGGTGCCATCTGGATCGATTCCTCCGTCCGGTACTGGCGAAGTGGAGAGCGTCAGTTCTCGACGACGGCCAGCAGGTCGCTCTCCCGCAGGATGAGAAGCTCCTTGCCGTCCACCTCGACCTCCGTGCCGCTGTACTTCGCGAAGATCACCACGTCGCCTTTCTTGACGGTCATGGCGCCGCGCTGGCCGTTCTCCAGCACCTTGCCGGGACCGGCGGCCACGATCCTGCCCTGCTGCGGCTTCTCCTTGGCCGTGTCGGGGAGGAAGATGCCTCCGCGGGTCTTCTCGGCCTGTTCGAGGATCTCCAGCACAACGCGGTCATCCAACGGCTTGATCTTGGCCATCTTGTCCGAACCTCCGAAACCTGATTTCTCGTGTGTTGCCTCTGTCCTCTGTGCTCGGCGCCGGGGGCTCTCACATCATGCCCATGCCGCCCATACCACCCATCCCGCCCATGCCACCCATGCCGCCCATGCCGGCTTCCGGGCCGCCCATGCCTGCCTCGTCCGTCTCGTCCTTCTTCTCGCGGATCAGGCATTCGGTGCTCAGGATGATGCCGGCCACGCTGACGGCGTTCTGCAGGGCCGTGCGGATGACCTTCGTGGGGTCGATGACGCCTTGCTCGAACAGGTCGCAGTACTTCTCCTGGTCGGCGTCGTAGCCGAACGCGTAGTCGGTGTTCCGCTCCGTCGTCCGGGCCACGACGGCGCCCTCCAGGCCGGCGTTGTCGGCGATCGTCATCAGCGGCACGCGCAGGACGGACCGCACCACGCCGGCGCCGACGGCCTCGTCGCCTTCCAGCTTCAGCTTCTCGACCGCGCCGACTGCTCGCAGCAGGGCGACGCCGCCGCCGGGCAGGATGCCTTCCTCGATGGCTGCCCGGGTCGCGTTCAGGGCGTCCTCGACGAGCGCCTTCTTCTCCTTCATCTCGGTCTCGGTGGTGGCGCCGACGTTGATCTGGGCGACGCCGCCGCTGAGCTTGGCCAGCCGCTCCTGGAGCTTCTCGCGGTCGTAGTCGCTGGTGGTCGCCTCGATCTCGCGCTCGATCTGCGCGACGCGGGCCTTCAGCTCGGCCGCCGAGCCGGCCCCGCCCACGATCGTGCACGTCTTGTCCGTCAGCGTCACCTTCTTGGCCCGACCCAGATCGGCCGGCCCGACGTTCTCCAGCTCGATGCCGAGGTCCTGGAAGATGGCCCGCGCGCCGGTCAGGATGGCGATGTCCTCCATCATGGCCTTGCGACGGTCGCCGTAGCCCGGCGCCTTGACGGCGGCGCAACTGATGACGCCGCGCAGTTTGTTGACCACGAGCGTGGCCAGGGCCTCGCTCTCCACGTCCTCGCTGATGACCAGCAGGGGACGCTTCTGCTCGGCCACGCGGCTCATGATGGGCGCGATGGACTTGGACGTGGTGATCTTCTTCTCGAAGATGAGCACGTAGCAGTCCGAGAGCACGCACTGCATCGTGTCTTCGTCGGTGATGAACTGCGGGGACAGGTAGCCGCGGTCGAACTGCATGCCCTCGACGACTTCCACCTGGGTCTGGGTGCTGCGGCCCTCCTCGACCGTGATGACACCCTTGCGCCCGACCTTGTCCATGGCGCGGGCGATCATGCGGCCGATCTCCCGGTCGTTGTTCGCGGCGATGGACGCCACGGCGGCGATGCCGTCGGATCCGTCGACGGTCTTGCTGTGCTTGCGGAGCTCCTCGACGACGGCATTGCAGGCCCGCTGCATGCCGCGGCGCAGGGCCATGGAGTCGCAGCCGGCCACGACGCGCTTCATGCCCTCGCGGCAGAGCGCCTCGGCCAGCACGGTGGCCGTGGTGGTGCCGTCGCCCGCGTCGTCGTTGGTCTTCGACGCGGCCTGCTTGAGCAACTGAACGCCCAGGTTCTCGTAGCGCTCACAGAGCTCGATGTCGTCGGCAACGGTCACGCCGTCCTTGGTGACCTTCGGACTGCCCCAGCCCTTGTCGAGCACGGCGTTGCGGCCCCGGGGACCGAGCGTTTGCTTCACGGCGCGGGCGAGCTTGCCGACGCCGGCCAGAAGCTTCTCCTGTGCTTCCAGGCCGAAAGCCAATTCCTTGGCGGCCATTTGTCAGACCCTCCTGCGATACATTCAGGTTGAGGAACGCGTGCGAGGAAGTTCCCGCGCGGAAGAGCAAACCCCATGCCAGCGCCGCGTCTCCGGCCCGCATCCGGCACCGTGCAATGATCGCAGAGGGGCGGCTGCCCAACCGGAAGGCGCTGACGTGCCCCATTATGCCCGTTGCCGCCTGCCGGCACAAGTCCCCGCCCGCCCGGCGGCCCCTCCGCCCCACCCCGCGCCCACCCGGCCGAGGTGGCAGACCCGGCGTTGCCGGTCTGTCATATTGGCAGAGGAGGCTACGATCCGCCGCTCTCGCCCCAGTAGGCCGCATGGCGCACGGCCGCCGAGAAGCCCTCGTGGCAGCACTCGGTGACCGCCGTCATGATCTCGCGCGCGATGATCCGCTGCCCCTGCTCGTTCGGGTGCACGAGGTACGTGGTCCCCTGCCCGTCCGGGGGCTGGAACAGTGCCTCCCAGTCCGGCATCAGCCGAAAGCGCGAGTAGAGATCCACCACCGGCACCCCCTTGCGCAGCCCCAGCCGCTTGGCCGCCGCCGCGTAGGCCCTCGAAGCGTCGGGCCGGCCGGGCACCGGCGGCGGCCCCACCAGGACCGCTTCCGCCCGGCTGCGCACCAGTACCTGGTCCAGGGCGGCCGAGAGAGCGGCCTCGAATTCGTCCACGGGTGTGCCGTTGATGACCGTGTCCGGCTGGCAGACGAGGATGACGAGGTTCGGGCTGCTCCGCGCCAGCGTGGACGCCACGTGCAGGAAGCCGGCCATGGGCTGGATGCCGGCGCTCTGCGGCGCGGCGGCGCGGCGAGGGACGAAGCGAAGGCCGCTGTAGAGGCCCTCGAGGGCCTCGGCCAGGAACTCGCCGTAGGTCCGGGCCGGGCTGCCGGGAGGGCCGCCCAGGGCGTCGTCGATGATGAGCACGTCGACCGTGGTCGACCCGGGCTCGCACAGGCAGCGCGGCGAAGCGCCGCTGCGGGTGGCGCCGGCGGTCCGCAGGGCCACCCGCGCGCCGCCGGCACGTCGCAGTTCCCCAGAGTCGTCCAGGGCCAGATCGCGCAGCACGCCGTCGGTGCCGAGCACGACGAGGTCGTCCCGCGCGACCTCGACCCCGTGGAACTGCGCCGAGACGGTGACCCGCACGTCGTCCTCCGGCACCGGAAAGAGCACCCGCAGTGCGGTCCACCGTGCCGATTCGCCTGCGGTGCCGGGCACCGTGTTCAGCACGGTGGTCGTGCCGGCGTCGTTGCGGCCTTCGCGCCGGACGGTGGCCTGCAGAACGAACTCCTGCTCGGCGCCCCCCTGCCGCAGCACGAGGGCCTGCAGCGGCAGCACGTCCCCCGGCTGCGCAAACAGGGACGCCGGCCGCGACTGCACCTCCAGGAGCACCTCGCTGGTGGGCCGGGCCGCCGGGAACACCGGCCGGGTGACGGACGCCTCCCGGCCGTCGGCATCGCGCACGAGCAGCGTCACGGTGCGCGCCCCCGTGCCGGCGAACTCGTGGATGACCTCGGGACCCGTCGCCACGGTGCCGTCGCCGAAGTCCCACTCGAATTCCAGACTGCCGTCGGAGGACGCGGCGGCCACGCGGCTCTCGAAGCGGTAGCGGGGGAAGCCCGGCTCCCGGCCGTTGATCCGGACGGTGTAGCAGTGTGTGGCTGTGAAGAAGGGAGAGAGCGGGTCGTCGCGCATCTCCAGCCCTTCGATGTCCGCCGGCAGGTAATGGATGAACGCGCCGGGGGGAATCAGCACGATGGCGTCCGAGGACGGCGTCTGCCAGCCCAGCTTGGCCAGTTGCCCGCCGTAGTTTTCGAAGTGGTGGTAGTGGATGCGGTAGACGCCCCGCTCAAGCCGGACCTTCCGCACGGCCCGGGGGTGGGCAGGGTCGCGCCAGGTGGTGCCGAGCACGCCGGGATCGCGCCAGCACAGCAGGTCGGCCGTGCCCTCGATGCCGAACAGCGCCCCATCGTCCGAGCTGACGGCGAACACGTAGTCCCCGCTCTCAGGGCAGTACAGCGTGCCCTCGTAGATGCTCAGGTAGAGGTCGTCCGGGCCGAAGGGATTCTCCTGGTCCCACACCTGCTTCCAGGGCTGACGGTCGTGGCGTTCGGTATGCTGGCGCACGGCGGCGGGCAGCTCGGCGGCACGGCGCAGCGGACGCGAGAGGGGGCGCGTCTCGAGGTAGAGCCCTCCCAGCGTCTCGGTCCACGGCTCGGAGGCGGGCAGGGCCTCGCCGCTCCCGTAGTAGAGGTGGAAGTGATCGCAGTCTTCGGGCGCCTGGAAGTAGACGCGAAACGCCGCCTGCTCCCCCACCTCGATTCGGTGCGGCACGGCACGGCCTGCGGGGGTCGTCACGCGGATGTCCGCACCGTCCGGCCGGCACCGCTCGCTCTGCTCGGCCAGGTCGATCTGCACCGTATTGAGTCCGCCCCGCCGGGCAGCGGGCACCGCGCTGAGCAGCAGGCGGCAGGGCATGTCCGGGGCATGCCAGTCCTCCCGGGCGCCGGCCGCGCCGCCAAGTGTCACCAGCATGGCAAGGACGGCCACCGCCAGGGGCCGCCCGGCACGGGGTCTTCCCATACGCGCACGCTCCCTGTCCTGTGCAGCGGGCCAGACCGCATGATAGCAGGGACAGGGGGCCGAGCCAAAGGGACGACCGCCGAACGGCACGTCCGCGGGCCTGGCAAATAGAGGGGGTGGTAGCGGAGGAGGGATTTGAACCCCCGACCCGAGGCTTATGAATCCTCTGCTCTACCCCTGAGCTACTCCGCCACCAACGCCCTGCATGTTAGCGTGTAACGCCCCGGCCTGTCAAGCCGAACGGGCAGGTGAGTAGGGCAGATCGAATGCCTCGCGCACGCGGGCCGTCATCTGGGCTTCCGACATCTTCTGGGCGCTGTCCAGGGCGCGGACGCGGCCCGTGAAGTCCTTGTGTTCCCTGAGCGTCTTGAGGAGCTGCTTCTTCGCCTGGCCCGGTCCGAACACGTAGATGCTCTCCGCGGTGCGGGCGGCCCGGCAGATCCTCTCATACAGGCGGTGCGCATGGATCTGCCGCTTCTCCTCCGGGTCGGCATGGGGCGGGAGCCCCCCGTATGCCCCTCTGCGCCCCGAGATCGTCCGTCCGCTGGATCGGCCATGCCTCGGCTGGTCGACTTCCGCGTGCTGCACGTCCGTTTCCCCGTCCTCGTCGATCCACACGAGGTAGGCTTCCCTGTGGTCCAGCCAGATCCCCAGGTAAGGCTTCGTCATGGCGCACTTCCTCCCCAGCATCAGATGCAGGTGCCTGAAGTGTCCGTCCCCCAACAGCCATGACCCCATACTACGCCAGCGGGCGGAACCGAGTCAAGACAGCAGATTGGATGGAAATGGGTGTGGGAGCAGGCAACCGGTGCGAGATTCGCGCGCGGGCCGGAGGGAGATGGGGCCCAGAGCACGCCGCCTGGAGCAGGTCTCCCGGCGGCATGTGCGGCGGGGCCCTATTCGGTGGACATGACGAGCCAGAGGACGAGGCCGCCGACGCCCAGAATGGCCACGCCGAAGCCGATCAGGACGAGCACCAGCGGCTGCTTGTACCACGGGCCGCGTCGGGCGCGGATGGCTGCCAGTTCGGCCGCGACGCGGGCCTCCTCCCTCTTTTTCTCTTCGGCTTCCCGGATGAACCGCTGCGCGCCGGCCAGCATCTTGGCCATGGCGGGCCGCTCGGGGTCCGCCTCGGGAGTCAGTTCGAGTGCGGCCTTCAGGTAGCCGAGGGCGTCGGCGTATCGTTGTTCCTCGAATGCCTTGCGTCCCTGGGCGAAGGCGCTCTTGCGGACCGTCTGCCCGGACTGCTGTTCGATGGCGGTCTGGAGTTCGCGCACCAGCGGGTGGTCGCGGCGTGTGGCGCTGGCGAATTCGAGGGCCTTGCGGGCCTCGGTCGTCTTGCCCTCCTCCAGGAACCGCCGAACCTCGCGCAGTTCGTACTCCACCATCCTGTCGGTCTCGCGCGCGTCATGGAGCTGCGCGCGCGCGTCCTCGAGGCCGGGGCAGTCCACCCAGGTTTGGGCGACGCCGTTGAGCGCCTTCTCGGCCTCATCGTACTGCTGCTGCTTGATCAGGTCGAGCGTGGCGCCCACCCTCTGGCGGGCCAGCGCCATGCGGGACTTGAGGTTGATCAACTGGGCCTCGACGTCCTGCCGGTGGCCGAACTCCTCGGGGATGGACTCCAGGATGGGCAGGGCGTCGGCCAGACGGCCCTCGGCGGCCAGCCGCTTTCCGTCGGCGATCTGCTGGCGGTAGTACTTGCGCTCCTCCTGTCGGTAGGTCTCGATGAAGCGTTGGGCCCGTTCGCGCGCGCGCTGGAACATCTTCTCCCGCGTGCGGAGCACCTCTTCGAGGGCCTTGACGGCGCCCTTGTAGTTGTGGCGGGCGGCCAGGCGGCGGGCCCGCTCTTCGGTGCGGCCGATGTTCATCGAGGTCTGGCGGCGCAACTCGCTGAGGTTCACGCCGCAGGAGGTGCAGATGTCGCGGTCGATCCGGTTATCGGCGCCGCACTCGGGGCACGAGTCGAAGAGAGCCGACAGATCGGCGCCGCAATGGACGCATGTCTTGGCGGTGGGCGGGCTTTCCTTCTTGCACTGGGGGCAGACCTCGTAGGCGCGGGCGAGATCCTGCCGGTAGGTGCGGAAGGCGTCGAGCAGCTCGCGGGCCGTCTGATAGCGTTTGTCCGGGCTCGCGGCCAGGCAGGTCAGGACGATGCGGTCCAGACGGGGGTCGACGCGCGGGTTGGCGCGGCTGGGCGGCGTCGGCGGCAGCCGGTCGGGCACCTTGCCCACAAGGGCGCGGTACATGACGGCCCCCATCGCGAAGATGTCGCTCCGCTCGTCCGTGCGGTTGACGTGCATCTCCTGCTCGGGGGGCATGTAGCCGCGCGTGCCCATCACCTTCTTCTTGCCGGACGCCTGTTCGTCGGCGCTGGCAATCAGGCCGGCCACGCCGAAGTCGGCGATCTTCACCATGCCGTTCTCGTTCAGCATGATGTTGGCCGGCTTCAGGTCGCGGTGCACGACGCCCTTGGAGTGGGCATAGGTGAGGGCATCGCAGCACTGTTCGAGGATCTGGAGGAAAAACTCCTCGTCCAGTTGACCGGAGGCGATCAGTTCGCCGAAGGTGGTGCCTTCGACGAACTCCATGGCGAAGTAGTAGGTCTCGTCCTGGTGGCCGCGGTCGATGATGCTGACGATGTTCGGGTGGTTCAGCGATGCGAGCAGTTCGGTCTCGCTGTCGAACTGCCGCACGAACGATGGGCGCTTGGCGAACTCCTTCGGCAGGATCTTCAGCGCGACCGAGCGGTCCAGCGATATCTGGGTGGCCCGGTACACCACGGCCATCGCGCCCGCGCCGACCATGTCCTCCACCCGGAAGCCGCCGAGCTGGTCGCCCTTCTTGATCTCGCCGTACTCGGCGCGGGCCGCCGCGCTGCTGAAGCCCTCGGTGCCCCAGCCGGCGGTCGACCCGACGCGCACCTCGGTCTGGCCGGACCTGGTGCCCTTCTTGCGGACGATCTCCACCGTCCGGCTGCATGACGGGCAGGCGACTCGCCCCTGCCCCATGTCCTCGTTCCACTCGAACTCGCCACGGCAGTAGGGACACCTCAGGGAAGCCATCTTGCTCCCTTCTGTTCGGATTCCACCAAGCCCTGACCAGCGCCGCCCGACTCGGCGCGCGAAGCCGCCGGAATTCTACTGGAACTGCCCGGTGCCGATCAAGTGCGCAATAATCGGCATGGCAGAAGCCTCAGGGCTCGCCGGGCGGCGGCAAGCCCGGCAGTGCGCGCAGAGGGCATTCGGCGCACGCGCGTCGCGGGCGGCAGTAGCGTTTTCCGAGTTCGACCAGTTGCGCGTGGTAGTCCTTGTACAGCTCCGGATCGCGCGGCAGATGCGACTCGAAAAGCTCCTGCAGCTCGAAGTAGTCGCAGTCCGTATCGACCAGGCCGTGGCGGACGGCCATGCGGACCGTGTAGGCGTCGACGACGAACGTCGGACGGCCCAGGGCATAGAGGAGGATGCTGTCGGCCGTTTCGGGGCCGATGCCGCGCAGGCTCAGCAGTTCGGTTCTCAGTTCCGCCGTGTTGCCGACGACCTGGCTCGGGTCACCGTCGGCGCGGTTCACAAGCCAGCGGGCCAGTTCCTGCAGGCGCGCGGCCTTCTGCCTGTAGTAGCCCGACGGGCGGACCAGTTCCTGCAGGCGCTCGGGCCTGGCCTCGGCCAGGGCGTGGGCGTTGAGCAGGTCGGCCGCCCCCAATCGCTCGATGGCCGTGCGGGCGTTGTTCCAGTTCGTGCGCTGGGTGAGGATGGCGCCGACCATGACCTCGAACGGCGTCTTCGCCGGCCACCACCCCTGGTGTCCGAACGCATCACGCAGGGCTTCGTAGACGCGCATCAGGCAGCCGGCTATCGGGTCGCGCATGGAATCGGCCGTGTTCGGGGGATCAGAACGACTTCTCGATCCGGTAGAGGGTCCAGTGCCGGCCTTTCCAGTTGCAGGCCAACGTCGAGACCGGGCAGTGCGGGGCCACCCGCTTGAGCACCTCGGGCAGCAGGTCCCCCTGCTGCATCAGCCAGACCATGCGGCCTTCGAAGCGGAGCACCCGCAGGCTCTCCTGCACCAGAGGGGCCAGTTCCTCGGGCCGCCAGCGCCGCCCGCCTGAGGGCTCGCTCTGCGGCGGAACGGCGGCAACGGCCGAGAACGTCCGATCGGCGAACGGCAGCGCGGCGGCGTCCCAGCAGGCGAACTGCACGTCGGCGCCGGCGGCCTGTGCGTTCGTGCGCGCCCAGCCGATTCGGCGTTCGTTCCGCTCGCCCGCCACCACGCGCTGCGCTGCGCCGGCCAGGCAGCGTTCGATGGCAACCGAGCCGGTTCCGCAGAACGGGTCCAGGAAGACGTCGTCGCCCCTGGGCTCGGTCATCCGCACCATGGCGGCGGCCAGCGTCGGGTCCGTCGCGCTGCGCGCGTGGCACCGCCTGTAGTCGCGCACGGCCAGCGAGCGCACCGTCAGGCGCGCCAGGAGCCGGCACCACTCGTTGTGGACGTCCACCTTCAACTGAAGGGGCCGGTCCTCCAGCGTAGTGCGGCGCCCGGTGGCCGTGGCGACGGCCTCGAGGGCCAGCTCCTCGACCTGCGCATATGTGAACCGGTGCTCGCCCTTCCTGTCGACACGGATGCCGATCTCCCCGGCCGCCTCGTCGTGGAAGGCGCCGGCCAGCCGCTCCCATCGTGCCAGGGGAAGCGCACGCAGGCGGTCCGTCAGCGGGGCCAGGTCGGCCAGGGACGGGCCGATGCGGACGCGGTCGATGCACAGGAAGACGTTGCCGGCCAGGCGCAGGGCGCCCACGTGCCTGGGGTCGCCGCCGTAATGGAAGGCGACTTCGCTCCAGTGGCGTTCGCCCGGCACATGCAGCCGCTCCTGCACCTCGTCCGCCAGCAGGCCCTCCAGCCCGTACAGGCAGGTGACGACATACCGGTCGGTTCCTTCGACGGCATCCCTGTTCAGCATCCCGAACTCCCTGGCGGAGTGCCCTTCTGCTGCCCGCGCGCGATCCAGTTCCGTGGGGCGGTGACCCACCCGCGTACCAAGACGTCGGGGCCGACGCGAACGACTTCGCAATCGGCCAGGTCCCGCACCGCGCTCATGGCGTCCACCCCCTGCCCCCCCACCGGCCCGAGGGCGCCGGAACCGCCGATCAGACGGGGCGCGACATAGGCCAGCACGCGGTCGACGAGTTTCGCGTCGAAGAACGACCCCAGCACATCGGGCCCGCCCTCGACGAGCACGTTGGCCATGCGGCGTGCGCCCAGTGCGTCGAGCAGGGCCGCCGGGTCGACGCGCGGACTCCCCGGCCCGCCGCGCGGCAGGGACAGCACCTCGCAACCGAGGGCCTGCAGGGCCGGCAGGCCCTCCGGAGGCTCCCCATCCACGCAGGCCAGCAGCACGGGCGCCTCCCGCGCGGTGCACGCGAGCCGCGAATCCGGCCGCGGCGCCCGCCGGCCGCAGAGGACCAGGCGCGCGGCCGTACGGCGCCGCTCCGCGTCGCGGCACGTCAGCAGCGGGTCGTCGGCGCGTGCGGTCCCCGCCCCCACCAGGACGCAGTCGACGAGCCCCCGCAGGCGGTGCACGTCGCGCCGGGACTCGACCGAGCTGATCCACCGGGAATCGCCGGTGCGTGCGGCGGCCCGGCCGTCGATGCTCATGGCCCACTTGGCCGTCACGAGCGGGCGGCCGACGGCGGCCAGCTTGAAGAAGGCCGCGTTCTGACGGGCCGCCTCGTCTTCGCACAGGCCCTCGTCCACCGCGATTCCCGCCCGCCGCAGGATGGCCACTCCCCCGCCCGGGTCGGCAGCCGTCGGGTCCCGAAGCGGGATGACGACGCGCGCGACGCCGGCCCGCACGACGGCCGGCGCGCAGGCGGGCGTCTTGCCCGCGTGATCGCAGGGCTCCAGCGTGACGTAGAGCGTCGAGCCGCGCGCCCGCTCCCCGGCGGCGGCCAGCGCATTGACCTCCGCGTGCGGGCCGCCGAAACGCTCGTGCCAGCCCTCCCCGACGGCACGTCCCTCCCGCACGAGGACCGCCCCGACGAGCGGGTTGGGCTCGACCCACCCGCGCCCCCGCTCCGCCAGGTGGAGGGCGCGCCGCATGGCAGAACGGTCGTCGTCGGAAAAGTCCATGGGACACCCCTGGTCGGGCAGGCGGGCACGCACGCGAATGCAGGCGGTATTATACCGCCCGGGCCGCCTTGATTCAAAACCGGACGGCCGGTACAATTGGCAATCCAGTCAGCAGAGACGCTCTCCCACTCCTTCGGAAGGCCACGGCATGGCATCAAACGCCAGGCATGACCGCTTTGCCTACGACTTTGAGCAGCCCATCCTGGAGTTGGAGAAGCAGATCCGGGCGTTGTCCGAAGGCGACGACGCCGATCAACCCGAGGTGGCGGCGAAGCTCGAGGCGCTCGAGGCCGAGCACCGGCGGCTCCTGGAAGAGACCTTCGCGAATCTGACGGCGTACCAGAGGGTGCGCCTGGCGCGGCATCCGCTGCGGCCGCACCCGATGGACTACATCGACATGCTGGTGACGGACTTCGCGGAGCTGCACGGCGACCGGCGCTTCGGCGACGACCCGGCGATCGTCACCGGCCTGGGCCGGCTGGAGGGGCATCGCCTGCTGGTCATCGCCCAGCGCAAGGGCAAGGAGACCCGGGAGAAGATGGCGGCGAACTTCGGCATGCCGCAGCCGGAGGGCTACCGCAAGGCGCTGCAGAAGATGCGGCTGGCGGAGAAGTTCGGCCTGCCGGTCCTGTGCCTGATCGACACGCCGGGGGCCGCCCCGGCCGTCGGGGCCGAGGAGCGGGGCCAGGCGATGGCGATTGCCGAGAACATCTTCACCATGGCCGGCCTGCGCGTACCCATCGTGGTGCTGGTCACCGGCGAAGGGTGCAGCGGCGGCGCCCTGGGGATCGGCGTCGGCGACCGGTTCGCCATGCTCGAGAACGCCTACTACGGCGTCATCAGCCCGGAGGGCTGCGCCGCCATCCTCTGGAAGGACGGCGCCAGGGCCCCGGAGGCGGCCGACGTGATGAAGCTGACGGCCGCCGACATGCTGGAGGCCGGGATTATCGACACGGTGATCGCCGAGCCCCTCGGCGGCGCCCATCGGGATCCCCATCAGACGGCCCGGAACGTGGAGGCCTACCTGACGGCCGCCTTCGACGAACTGACGGCCCTGCCGATCGATGACCTGCTGGAGCAGCGTTACCGGCGATATCGGGCCATCGGCGTCTACACCGAACCCTCCCCGGCCACCCCTGAGCCGTAGCGTCCGGGCCGGTCCGGGCCGTCAGGCGGCCGTCCGGAATACGTCCCTGTGGCGCAGGGCGCTGACCACGGGCGGCAGACAGGCAAGCGCCCAGAGCGCCAGCAGCAGCGTCACGTCCGAACCGGACCCGAGGCCCAGGCCGTACCAGTGCAGCCCGGCCATCGCCCCGAGCTGTACCAGCGCCACCGCGGCCAGCGCGATCAGTCCGCCCACGGCCCCCCCGCGGCCCCGACGCAGTCCCCTGCCCACCAGGCAGGCCAGCACGCCGGGCACCAGCCAGATGAGCAGGTAGAGGCCCGCACTTGCAGGGCTGCCTTTCAGCAGATGCACCACGGCGCCGACGCCGCCCACGAACGCCGCCAGGGGGCCACCCAGCATCATCAGAACTCCGTAGAAACGCGCCACGCCGGGCACCCGCGGCTCCACGGCGAACAGACGCGGCCAGTCCAGCAGGATGGGGCTCGCGATGAACACGCTCGAGTAGGTGCCGATGACCACGCCGATCGTCAGTGTGAGGGCCACTCCCTGCAGGACCGACCCGCCCATCACATAGAGGATCAGAACCACGATGAGCGTGGTCACAGACGTCAGGACGGTGCGGCTCAGCGTCTGATTGATGCTCAGGTTGATCAGATCGCCGTCGACCGCCTTGCGTCCGAGCGAACCCATGTTCTCCCGGATGCGGTCGAAGACGACGATCGTATCGTTGATGCTGTAGCCGAGAATCGTCAGGAACGCTGCGAGCATGGCCAGGTTGATCTTCACGTCGCCGAACCCACCGACCCAGTCCGCCAGCGCGACGAGGCCGGCCGTGGCGACGACGTCATGGAGCAGGGCCACGACGGCGGCCAAGCCGAAGCGGAATGCATGGAACCGCACGGCCACGTAGAGCACGATGATGACCGAGGCGAACACGACGGCGAGCAGGGCCTTTCCCTGCATCTCCTGGGCCACGGTGGCGCCGATCCGGACCACCTGCTGAACGGCCTGCGGCCGGCCCAGCGCGTCCTGAAGGCTTGCCTGCAGAGCCTCGGCCTCGCCGGCGGGCAGCCGGAGGGTCAGGTCGGAGACCACCACCCCCGGCGCGTAGTCGGTCGCGCCGACGATGATCTCGCCGCGGGACATCAGCCCGCTGTCCTCCATCTGCGAGCGAACGTCTTCGAACGCCATCGGCTGGCCGAGCTTCATCCTCACCAGCACGTGCCCTTCGGACGCCGCCCCCTCGACGGGCGCGAACGTGACGGCCGACGGCGACGGAGCCAGATGAGCGAAGATGGCCTCCATCTGCTCGCGGACCTGCCCGACGTCGATGGCCATGCGATAGGATGGGCTGCGTGCGTCCAGCGAGATCACCAGCAGGTCGCCCAGTGCCTGCTGCTCAAGGCGGGCGCGCACGTCCTGCTCGTCCATCTCAACGGCCAGGCGGGCCGTGACGCCGTCCGGATGGACCTCGGCCAACGGGATGCTGAGCGTCGCCCCCACGGGCAGCTCGCGTCGCAGGTCCTCCAGCCGCTTCCGGGCTCCGACGAGGCGGAAACGCCCGCCCTCGTCGCCCTCGCGCTCCACGGCGATGCCGCCGAACTGACGCCGCTCCAGTTCGAGGACGAGCACTTCGGATTGCACGGCGCCATCGAGCACAAAGGGCATGGTTGCGGCCGGGCCGTCGCCGGCCGGCGGTCCGGTCTCGATGATGGCGAGCTGAGCGCGCTCCAGGCCGGCCCAGGCCAGCGTTCGGAGGATTCGGCCCGGCAGCCCGGGCTGCCGCGCGGCGGCCGATCCGATCGGAGCCCGTACGGTGACGTGTCGTGTGGGGGCCGATTCGGCCGGGGTGATCGCGCCGATGTCGGCCAGTGCGTAGGGATCGCCTCCCTCTCCCAGGGCCTGGCGCAGTTCCATCTCCGTCAGGGCACGCGGCGCAGTCAGCAAGACGGCCCGGCCGTCGCCGGTGATCTTCAGCCCGTCGTCCGCCGGCGGGAGCCCGGCGGCCTGCAGCTTCTGCCGCAGCTCGGCGAGCAGTTCGTCGGTCTCGATGCCCGCCCCCTTGATGCGGATGCCGAAGGCGGTCGCACCCTCGGCGGTCGAGTCCTCCGTGCGAACGGCCTGCACCTCCGCCCTCGGGAATCCGCCATCGGCCAGCAGGGCGCGGACCTCGCTCACGGGCGTCGGCCGCGCCAGCGAGATTTGCACCAGGGAACCGCCCGTGAAGTCGATGTCATAGAGTTCCGCCCCGCGCGTGAAGAACGCCGCCATGCCCACGAACAGCAGCACGGCGGAGGCGATGAGCGCCGGCCGGCGCAGGCGGGCGAAGTCGATCGTCGGCGTGCCGATCCAACTCCGCATCTTGAACGCTGTGAGCCATTCGCGCTCCACGAACGTCTCGAACGCCAGGCGCGTCAGCACCACCGCGGTGAACATGCTCAGCAGGATGCCGAACGAGAGGGTGACGGCGAACCCTCGCACCGGCCCCGTGCCGATCAGGTAGAGGATGAGCCCGGTCAGGAGCGTGGTGACGTTGGAGTCGACGATCGTGGTGAACGCCCGCTCATACCCGTTGCGCAGGGCCATGCGGACCCCTTTGCCGGCCCCGGACTCCTCACGGATGCGTTCGAAGATGAGCACGTTCGCGTCCACCGCCATGCCCACCGTCAGTAGAATGCCCGCCATGCCCGGCAGGGTGAGCGCGGCCCCGAGGAACGACAGGACGCCGACGAGGAAGACCAGGTTGAGCACCAGGGCGGCGTCGGCCACGAGCCCGCAGCGCAGGTAGTAGACGCCGACGAACGCCAGCACGAGGAGGCCGGCGACCGCGAGCGATCGGAGGCCCTTACGGATGCTGTCGCGCCCGAGCTGCGGCCCGACCGTGTTCTCCTGGAGCAGGTCGATGTCCATCGGGAGGCTGCCCGCCTGCAGGACGTTGACGATGTCGGCGACCTCCTGCTGCGTGAAGTTCCCGCTGATGACGCCCGGCCCGTAGATGCGCTCACGGATCCGCGGCGCGCTCCGCAGCACGCCGTCCAGGACGATGGCCAGGCTCCAGCCCTGATTGCGCTCCGTGATGCCGGCAAACCTGCGCATGCCCAGTGCGTTGAACTGGAACGCGATGGCGGGGCGGTACTGCTCGGTCGTCGGCCTCACGGCGCCCGGATCCAGGTACTGGCCCGTGATGGCCGGATCGCCCTTGCGCACGAGGTAGTAGCGTGCCGCCGGGTCGCCGTCGACATGCATCTTGACGAACTCATCCGGGACGTTCCCGGCCTGGGCCTCTTCGTAATACTGCAGGAAGCGCGGCTCGGTCACGTCGCCGTCATCGGGGCGTGGCACGGCGACGCGGAACTCCAGCCGGCCCATCCGCTGCAGCCGGTTCTTGAGCTGCGCCACCTCCGACGCCGTGGCCTGTGGCACCTGGATGAGGATCCGGGAGTTCTCGAGAGGCTGGATCCGGTACTCCTTGACGTTGCTCGGGTCGATCCGCTTCTTGAGGATGTCGATCGTGGCCGCCTGGCTGCCGCCGAGGGCCTGGCCTTCCGCCTGGCGAAGCTGGTAGAGCAGTTCCGTGCCGCCCGCCACGTCGAGGCCCAGCTTCACGCGCCCCGGCACCGTCTGCGACACCTCGTAGAGCACGGTGCCGTCCTCGAGCCGCTCCAGGAAGCGCCGCTCGACGTCCCTCTTGCCCATGGCCAGCGGCAGGAAGCTGCGTTCCTTGACCTCCCGGACGACCTCGTATTCCTCACCCTCCGCCACGCGGTGCCGGGCGGCTTCCTCGGCGGTGGCCGCCGTGTGCACCTCGGCCACGTACCTCTTCACGACCACGCCGACCGGCGGGTAACTCACGTAGAGGGCCAGGAGCAGGGGCAGAACGACGAACACGATCCACTTGGTCGCACGGCCGGACATGGCGTGGGCATTCTGTGAAAATGGAACCGGGGCGGCACGGCCCGGAGGGAACCGAACGGCGCGGCACGCCCGCCGCAGTTCGAGACCCGAAGAATCGTCGAATCATACCATTTCGTGCCCGCCAACTCAAGCGATGCGGTGCTGCCGCCCATGCCGGCACGGACACACACGGACACACGGACACACACACGGACGCCCATGAAACCCACGCCCGCGCCCGGTATAATCCGTTCCGCCGTGCCGCCCGGCACCAGCCCGACCCCGGAGGATGGCCCGTGACGAAGCTCTGCGTCCCCATTACCGAAAACGACACCGAGTCCGCACTCGCCCGCATGCGCTCCCTGCCGCGCGAGGTGGACATCGTCGAGCTGCGGCTCGACATGATGGCCGGCTGCGACCCGGAGCGACTCCTGGCCGGCCGGGACCGCTGCGTCATCGTGACGAACCGCCCCGTGCGCGAGGGCGGTGCCTGCACCGCCCCGGAGGCCCAGCGCCTGGCCCTGCTGAGGCGGGCGGCCGAACAGGGGGCCGAGTTCGTGGACGTGGAACTGGACGCGGTCGGCGCGCTCGGAGAGCTGCCGGCCGGCTGCCGGCGCATCGTCAGCCGCCACGACACGCAGGGCACGCCGGCCGACCTGCCCGCCCTGCTCCGCCGGCTGCGGGACGCCGGCGCCGACGTGGCCAAAATCGCCGTGACGGCGGCAGACGCCGCCGACGTCGCCCCGGTGCTCTCGCTTCTGCAGCGCGAGGCCCGCCGCACGCCCGTGATCGCCCTCAGCATGGGCGAGGCCGGCGTGGCCAGCCGCGTGCTGGCGCCCAAGTACGGCGCCTTCCTGACCTTTGCCAGCGCCGAGCCGGGCCGCGAGTCCGCCCCGGGGCAGGTCACGCTGGACGGGATGCTGAACATGTACCGCATCCGCTCGGTCGACGCCTCCACGGCCGTCTACGGGGTCGTCGCCGATCCCGTCATGCACAGCATGAGCCCGGCCGTGCACAATGCGGCCTTCGCGCATGCCGGCCTGAACGCCGTGTACCTGCCGTTCAGGGTCCTCGACCCCGCCCGGTTCCTGGAGGCGTTCACGCCATTCGACCTGCGCGGTCTCAGCGTGACCCTGCCGCACAAGGAGGCCGTGCTGCCCCTCATGGACGAGGTGGAGAGCCTGGCGGCCGAAATCGGCGCCGTCAACACGGTCGACCTGCGCGACGGCCGTCGCTACGGCGTCAATACGGACGTGGCGGCGGCCGTGGAGAGCATCGAGGGGGCCGTGCGCCGCGCCCGGCTCGAGCCGCTCTCGGCCCGCACGGTCCTGCTGGTAGGAGCCGGCGGCGCCGCGCGGGCCATCGCGTGCGGCCTGCGCGGGCGGGTGGGCCGCCTGGTGATCGCGAACCGTACGGCCGCCCGTGCGCGCGCCCTGGCCGGGCAGGTCGGAGTCGACTGGTGCCCGATTGCCGAGATGCCCGCGCTGCGCCCCGACGTGATCGTCAACAGCACGTCCGTGGGCATGTGGCCGCGCGTGGACGACACCCCGGTGCCTTGCGGGATGCTGCGCGAGGGCATGGTCGTCTTCGATTCGGTCTACAATCCCATCCGCACGCGCCTCCTGGCGGAAGCGGAGGCGGCCGGGGCCGTGACGGCGGCCGGGCTGGAGTGGTTCGTGGGCCAGGCGGCCGCGCAGTTCCGGATCTGGACGGGGCTGTGCGCGCCGCGCGCGCTCATGGCCGAGGTCGTGCGCGCCCGCCTGCAGGGCGCGGGATGAGGGCGCTCAGCGGCCGAGGACGATGCGGACCGAGTTCGTGGAGGGCAGGCCCGCCTCCACGATGCGGGACGAGGCCGTGGAGACGTCGTATTCGACGCGCCGTGTGGTGACCGTGCGTTCGCGGTCGTCATAGACGACGTAGGACGCGCGGGGGTCCAGGTCGCGCGGCTGGCCGACGCTGCCGACGTTGACGATGACCTGCCTGTCGTCCGGCACTTCGTACTCGTCGCGCACGAAGTAGTCCACCGGGTCGGTGTGCTCGAAGATCACGGGCACGTGCGAGTGCCCGACGAAGCAGAGGGGGGTCGCCAGGTGTTCGAAGGCGACCTCGACGTCGTAGTTGGTCTGGATGTATTCGAAGCAGTCGGGGCTGAACGGACTGCCGTGCACGAGAGTGACACCGTCGAGAACGTTGATCAGGTCGAGGTTCTTCAGGAAGGCCACTTCGTCGGTGCTGAGCACGCTTCGCGTCCAGTGGACCGAGTCGCGGGCATCCGAGTTGAAGTAGTCCACGTTCAGCCGGCCGACGGTTGCCCAGTCGTGGTTGCCCGCGACGATCGTCGCATTCAGATCGCGCACCATCTGCAGGCATTCACGCGGATCGGCGCCGTAGCCGACGATGTCGCCCAGACACAGCATCCTCTCGGCACCGGCGCGGCGCACGTCGGCACATACCGCCTCCAGCGCCTGCAAATTGGCGTGGATATCCGCCAGGACCGCGTATCGCACCATCCCCTCCAGGATGTTCCCCGCACCACATGGGAAGTGCCTGCATTGTACTCGCCGCGAACGGGCGAGGCAAACGCAAGCGGCCCGGCGCGGGCGTACGGCAGCTCGCGCGCAATTGACAAGGCCGGCGGGTTTGCGGCACTATTGCCGGACCGGCATGCTTCGCCACCTTCAAGTCGAGACGAACGGCGCAGCCCATGAGTGACCTTGTCGCCTCCGTCGTGATTCCCGTCGGCCCGGGCTGCACGTCGCTGGGCCGGTGCCTTGACCGCGTCCTGCGCCAGGAGGCCGTGCGCAAGGAGATCATCATCGTCAGCGACCCCGCCGTGCCCGAGAGCGATCTGCCCCGGGGTTCGGAGGAACTGCGCGTCATGCGCGGACGCCGGGCCGGCCACCCCGGCATGCTGATCAACGACGGCATGCGGGCGGCCCGCGGGCACGTCAAGGTGCTGCTGATGCCCCACTGCGTGCCGTCAGGCACGGGCTGGCTGCAGGGCATGCTGGATCTGTTCGAGGACGAGAGCGTGGGCGTGGTGGTGAGCCAGACGGTCCCGGCCCCGGAGACGCGGCCGGGGCTTGCGGCGTGCCTGCTCGATTCGGTCCGGCCGGCAATCCGGCGCAATCACCGGGACCACCCCGTCCCGGTCGAGACCGTCAGCCACCAGTGCGATGCCTACCGGGCCAGCGTGCTGGCGGACGTCGGCTACTTCGACACCGATCATCTGCCCCACCCGGGCGAGGCGGTGGACATGTCGATCAAGATGGCCGATGCGGGCTTCTCGATGGTGCTCAGCGACAGGGTCGTCGTCAGCCGACAGACGCCCCCTGCCGGTCGCCGTCTCGGGGCGGCGTTGCGGCGGGCCCTGCAATACGGGGCGGCCGATGCGGCGCTGGAGAAACTCCATGACATGCACTGGCTCAACGCGGGGGTGCACGCGGGGGCCGCCGTCTCGCTCTTGCTGCTGCCGGTGGGTCTGCTGAGCCTGCCGATCGGCGTGGCGCTTGCGCTCCTGCTGCTCGTCTGGGGGGCGTTTCTGGCGTTGCGCGTCCCCGTGCTCGGGGTGGACGTCCCGGTCATGGCAGTGAACCTGGCCGTCTACGCGGCCGTCATGCTGCTGGTGAGGGAGGACTGGGCACCCGGCCTGTTCGGCAAGGGGATGCACCCGGCCATCATCCGGCAGTGGTGTCTGCTCGGCTCGACGACGGCCTCCTACCTGCTGCTGGTCGCCCGCACGGCCGGCCAGGGGGCGTGGCGGACGCTGCGCTTGCCGCGGGGCGCCCGCTCTGCCCTGCCCGTCTTCCTGCTCGGCTTCGCCTGGTGGCTCCTGGCCGGTGTCGGCTACATGCGGGAACGTCTGCTGCCCTCCGGGCGAGGCGACTGACGGCCGCGCGTCAGCGGGCCGCCAGAGACCGGCCGCCGTAGGTCGCCACGTCGCCCAGCTCCTCTTCGATGCGCAGGAGCTGGTTGTACTTGCAGATCCGGTCGGTGCGGCACGCGGATCCCGTCTTGATCTGTCCCGCGTTGGTGGCCACCACGATGTCGGCGATCGTGGCGTCTTCGGTCTCGCCGGACCGGTGGCTCACCACGGCCGTATAGCCGGCCTTGTGGGCCGTCTCGATGGCGTCCAGCGACTCGCTCAGCGTGCCGATCTGGTTCACCTTGACCAGGATCGAGTTGCCGACGCCCGCCTCGATGCCCCGGCGCAGCCGTTCGACGTTGGTCACGAACAGGTCGTCGCCCACCAGTTGCACCTTCGCGCCGATCGCGTCCGTCAGGGCCTTCCAGCCGTCCCAGTCGTCCTCGGCCAGGCCGTCCTCGATCGAGAGGATCGGGAACCGCTCGCAGAGCCCGGCGTAGAACTCCACCATGTCGGCGGACGTCTTGACCTGCTTGCCGTCGCCCTCGGCGGCCAGCACGTATTTTCCTGCGGCCTGGATGCCCTGGCCCTTTGCGTCGGAGCCGAAGAACTCGCTGGCGGCGGGGTCCAGCGCGATGAAGACCTGCTCGCCCGGCGCGTAGCCGGCGGCCTCGATCGCCTGCACGATGAGCTGCAGCGCCTCGATGTTGCTGCCCAGGTCGGGTGCGAAGCCGCCCTCATCGCCCACCGACGTGCTCTTGCCGGCCTTGGCGAGAACCTTCTTGAGCGCGTGGAAGACCTCCGCGCCCATGCGCAGCGCCTCAGCGAACGTCTCGGCGCCCACGGGCATCACCATGAACTCCTGCAGGTCCACGTTGTTGTCGGCGTGCTTGCCGCCGTTGAGGATGTTCATCATCGGCGCCGGCAGGCAGCGGCCGTTGGTCCCGCCGATGTAGCGGTGGAGCGGCAGGCCCAGTGCGTCGGCCGCCGCCTTCGCCACGGCCAGCGATACGCCCAGGATGGCGTTGGCGCCCAGGTTGCCCTTGTTCGGCGTGCCGTCCAGGGCGATCATCATCTCGTCGATCGCGCGCTGGTTGACGGCGTCCATGCCGTAGATCTGCGGCTGGATGACCTTGTTGACGTTCTCGACCGCCTGCAGGACGCCCTTGCCGCCGTAGCGCGCCTTGTCGCCGTCGCGCATCTCAACGGCCTCGTGGGCGCCGGTGGAGGCGCCGCTGGGCACAGCCGCCCGCCCGAACCCGCCCGAGGCCAGTTCCACGTCCACCTCGACAGTCGGATTGCCGCGCGAGTCCAGTATCTCCCGCGCCTTCACGCCGATGATCTCCGTCATGATGCTCTCTGCTCCCAGTGCGTGTGATGCTGAGGTATGGACCGGACGCCGACGGCGCCCCCGGTGGCCTGCGGGCGGAATCCGCCCTCCGAGTAGTTATCCGAATCGCCCCGACAAGTCAAACGAATGCCCGGCACACGGGTCTGTGCGGGATCCCCTCATGGCGGCTGCAGGCAGGGGCGCTCGCCGCCGAGGGCGCGTTCCACGTAGGCGCGGCGGATGGCGGCCGTCACCGGGGCGTCCGCGGGAAAGGCGTGCGGGGGGTCCAGGAGGCTCCGAACCCCCATCACGCCGCGCAGGCCGTTCGTGCAGAACACCTCCTCGGCCTCGATCAAGTCGGCGTCCGGGAACGCGCCTTCCCGGACCGGCAGGGTCTCCTCCCTGCAGATGTCCAGCACGATCCCGCGCGTGATGCCCGGCAGCAGCCCGCATCCGACGGCGGGGGTGTGCACGGCGCCCCGCCTGACCCAGAAGAGGTTGCTGGTAGCGCCCTCGGTCAGTCGGGCCTGCGAATTCAGGAAGTAGACCTCGTCCGCCCCGCGCCGCCGGGCGGCCGCCAGGGCCAGCACGTTGTCCATGTAGCTGAGGGCCTTGTGGCGCACGAGCGGCGAACGCTCGTTGCGGCGCCACTCGGACCGCGCGAGGCACAGGGGCGACGGGACGGCCAGCGGGGCGATGTCTGCGGGGCGCGCCTCGACCACGAGCGTCGGCTGCGCCGCCGTCAGGTCCGTCAGCACCCCTGCATGCGCCCCCCGGCTGACGGTGATGCGCAGGTAGCCGTCCTGCACGCGGTTTGCGGCGATCAGGTCGTGCACGGCGGACCTCACCACCCCGGCGTCCGGCGACCATCCGAAGCCCGTGTCCGTGCACGAGGCGGCCAGCCGGGCCAGATGCAGCCCCAGGAACAGCGGCCGCCCCTGGAGGATGCGCGTGGTCTCGAAGAAGCCGTCGCCATACAGGAACCCGCGATCGAGGGCGCTCAGGACGGGCGCATCCCTGGCCACGATCCCCCCGTTCACCCACAGGCGGTCACTGTCCATCGAACGCGGCCTCCGTCAGCGCGTCGAGATTCGGCGCCCGCAGCGCCTCGAAGAGCGCCAGACCCTTGTGGAGCGTCTCCTGGTACTCCAGGGCCGGCACCGAGTCCGCCACGATGCCGCCGCCCACGTGCACGTGCACGCGGCCGTGCGCGCGCACCATCGTCCGGATGGCGATGTTCAGGTCCATCCGGCCGTGGAAGGAGACGTAGCCGATGGCACCGGTGTAGACGTTGCGGGCGTGGGGCTCGAGTTCCTCGATGATCTCCATGGCGCGGATCTTGGGGGCGCCGGTGATGGAGCCGCCCGGGAAGGCCGCGCGAATCAGGGAGAACTCGTCGTGGGTCGGTCGATGCAGCCGCCCCACGACGGTCGAGACCAGGTGGAGCACGGTCGGATGGGCCTCCACCGCCGCATGCTCAGCCACACGGATCGACCCGTAGCTGCAGACGCGCCCCAGGTCGTTTCGCTCCAGGTCCACGATCATCGCCAGTTCGGCATGGTCCTTGGCCGAGGTCCGCAGTTCGCGGACCATGCGGCGGTTGAACGCGTCGTCTCCCTCTCTGCGCGGGCGGGTGCCCTTGATGGGGCAGGTCGAGACGCCGTCGCCGTCGACCAGCAGGAACCGCTCCGGCGACGACGACATGACCTCCAGTTCCGGGTAGCGCAGGTAGGCGGCAAACGGCGCGGGGTTCACCGCGCGCAGGCGCGAGTAGACGGCCAGCCCGTCCGACGGGCACCTTCCGCTGAATCGCTGGGACAGGTTGGCCTGGAAGATGTCGCCGGCCGCGATGTACTCCTTCACCCGCTCCACGGCGGCCAGATAGCGCGCTCGGGAGACGTCCGGCCGGAGCCGCACCGGGGCGACGGCGAGCGGCGCCTCGGAGTCGACGGGCGCCGGCAGGTCCCCGTCGGCCGCGCACCGCCCGGCCCATTCGGTCACGCCTGCGACGTGGTCGAACACGAGGCCTCCGTCGTAGAAGGCCAGGACGAACTCGGGCGCCGGGACGTCGGCGCTGCAGAGCCGGGGCAGCCGCTCGATCCGGTGGCGCAGGTCGTATGAGAAGTAGCCGATCGCCCCGCCGGCGAACGGCAGGTCGAAGCCCGCTGCCTCGAGTCGATGGGCATCGAACTCGCGCGCCAGGACCCGGAACGGATCGCCCGGCAGGACGCGGCGAGCACCCGTCCGCAGGTCGTCCGCCAGCACCGTGCCGTCCACACAGCGCAGCACCTGAAACGGGCTCCAGCAGCAGATGGAGTAGCGTCCCATCGGGACGCCGCACTGTGCGCTCTCCAGCAGGGCCGGGTACGGCCGCCCGGCCGCCGCCCGCAACCACGCGAACGGGCGACAGCGGTGCTCGATCGTGCGGCGGTACACGCGATCCCCGCTCCTCGTTGTGTGGAAACCGAAGACGACACGCCGCAGACAGCGGCCCGCCCTTGACCCTGCCCTGGTCGGCGATGGATTATAGTGCCGCCGGCTGGCGACGGTCAATCACGCCCGGTGCGTATCCTCAGCGAGCCTCCGTGGAGGACGTCCGTGACGAAGCGCGAATTGAACCTGCGGATATTCCGGGGCGAGCCCGTCCCCCGCGTCCTGTGGCAGCCGCGCATGGAGCCGTGGTTCGCCTGGCACACGCTGTTCGGCACCCTGCCGGAGTGCTTCCGCGGGATGGCCCTGCGCGACGTCTACGACGAACTCGACCTCTCGATGCGCTACGTGCACTTCTACACGGGCATGCCCGATCCCGTGCGGGAGGACTACGCGGAGGGCGTGCACGTACGGCGCGAGGTGCTGGCGGACGGCGACACGCTGACGGTGATCGCCACGCCGCACGGCGAGCTGGTGCGACGCGACCACGAGACCGTCGACAGGATGTGGCGGACGGTCGACTACCCGGTCAAGACCGCCGCCGACCTGCCCAAGCTGCGCTGGTTGTTCGAACGAACGACGTATCACTTCGTGCCCGAGAACTTCCAGATGGGCAGCCGTTTCATCGGCGAGCGCGGAGAGCCCCAGTTCTGGGTGCCCAAGAGCCCGTACCAGGCCCTCTGCCAGCAGTGGATGAAGCTGGACGATTTCATCTACGCGCTGGCCGACGAGCCCGCGAAGATCGCAGACGTGATGGACGTGATCGACCGCTCCTACGCCGTGCTGTATGAGGAGATCGTCGCCTCCGGACAGGTGCACATCGTGAACTTCGGGGAGAACATCCACGACAGCCTGCTCTCGCCCGCCTACTTCGAGCGCTACCTGATCCCCTGGTATGAGAAGCGCGCCGGGCAGTTGAGGGGCGGCGGCGTCTTCACGCACATGCACCTGGACGGCAACTTCGCGTCGCTGCTGCCGTACCTGGCCGCCCTGCCGTTCGACGGCCTGGAGGCCCTCACGCCGAGCCCGCAGGGCGACGTGACACTGGAGCAGATCCGCGACCACATCGGCGACAAGGTGCTGTTGGACGGCATCCCGGCCGTGCTCTTCCTGCCGCACTATTCGATGGGGCAGCTTCAGGAGTGCGTGGAGACGGTGGTGGAGATGTTCCACCCGCGCCTGGTGCTGGGCATCTCCGACGAACTGCCGGAGGGCGTGGGCGAGGGCGCCGTGGAGCGTCTGCGGTGGATCGGCGACTACTGCCGTTCCCGGTCGGCCGGCCGCCCCGGATCGTCCGGATCGCCGTAGAACTGCCGGAGAGCCTCCCGGGCGGCCCGCTCCTCGGCCGCCTTCTTCGTGGCGCCCGAGCCGGAGCCCCGCTCCTCCCCGCCGACGTACACGGCCGCGAAGAACCTGCGGTCATGCTCCGGGCCCTCGTAGCGCAGTATCTCGTAGCGAGGGAGTTCACGGCCCTCGCCCTGTGTGCACTCCTGGAGCGTCGACTTGGCGCTGGCCGCCCGCCCGCGGCTGCGCACCCGGCTCACGTGGACCTCGAGCGTGCTGAGTATGAAGGCCGACGCCGCCTGTATGCCGCCGTCCAGGTAGATGGCGCCCACCAGGGCTTCGTATACGTTGGCCACGATCGACTGGGGATAGGCCCCCCGCTTCCGGAGGCCCTCGTCGACCCGGACGAAATCCGGCAATCCCAGTGCCCTTCCCACCCGGGCCATGGTGCGGCGGCTGACGGCGGTCGACTTGATGACCGTCATGGGGCCCTCGGGCATCTCGGGGGCGCTCCGGAACAGGTAGTCCGAGATGACCATGCCCACAACGGCGTCGCCGAGGAACTCCAGACGTTCGTTCGATGGCTGCGACGGACCGGCGGCCGACGCATGCGTCAGCGCATGGCGCAGGAGCCCCCGCTCCCGGAAGCGGTATCCGAGGACTCGCTCGATCCGCTCGAACTCGTCCTCATCGCCGCAGCCACCGGCACCGTCTCGCGCCGTCCCCGGTTCCCGATCCGCATCGCCGTTCATCGCAGACACGTGCTCCACCCTCAGGCCCGGGCAACTCGCCGAATCCCAGACCATTCCACCGCGTCTCGACCGTCCGGTGCCGGCCCTGCCTCGTGCCGACAGGGCGCCGTCGCACGGACGCCGGAGACAGGGGCCGGCGACCGGTTCAGACGTTGCGGCGGACGGCCTCCAGCGGCAGGGCCATCAGCAGGACCCGCGCCGCCGACGGCGGCATGTCGGCAAGGCTGGCCTGCGCCTGCAATGCGTAGGGAGCGGGGTCGGCCGTTCCCTCTTCGTCGATCTGGTCGTCGCGCAGTTGGAAGGCCGTGCCCAGGTGGCGTCCGTAGGCCCGGCACATGGCGCGCCGCCGGTCGTTGACGCCCGCCGCGAGCGCCCCGACCTCCGCGGCCGCCCCGAAGAGCGACGCCGTCTTCATCTCCGCGACACACTGGCCTTCCACCATGGCCTCGCCCAGACACATCTCCTTGCAGGCCGCCGCCAGCACGGCTGCGGCCTCCGGCACGCGGGCCGCCAGAAGGAACGCATCGAAGCAGAACAGGTCGCCCGTCAACAGGGCCGCCGCCGGCCCGAACCGGACGTGCACGGACGGCACGCCGCGGCGATCCTCCGTGCCGTCGATTACGTCGTCGTGGATCAGGCTGGCGGTGTGGATCAGTTCGATGGCCACGGCCGCGTCCACGGCGGTCCGCCAGTCGCCTCCGCCGGCCTCGCAGACGGCCATCAGGATAAGCGCGCGGATCCGCTTCCCGCCCGCCCGCACGATGTGGCGGGCCGGACCGGCCAGGGCCCCGTAGGAGCCGATGCGCGCATGCAGCGCCGGTTCGACCGCCCCCAGGTACCGGTGGGCCAGCTCATACAGCGGTTCGTGCAGACAACCGCGCCAGAATGCCAGGGTATCCTCGGGCCGTCCTTGTTCCTGATCCGACATGCACACCCCGCGCATCTGAGGCAAGCGGTGACGACGCGCTGACGACATGTTACACTACCGGGGCGTGAAAGGCGACTCCCGATGATCATCCCCCCGCTGCATGAATGGACGAGCGACCCCGCCGAGGCGCGGCGCATCCAGGCGGCTCTGGTCGCGCGCGTCGAGCAGGCGCCCCTTCCGCAGGCCCCCAGGTTGGTCGGCGGGGCCGACGTCGCGTTTGACCGCCGTCGGCGTCGTGTGCTTGCGGCCGTCCTGGTCTTCCACGCGGCGGACATGGCGCTGGTCGAGGAGGTCACCGCCGAGGGGCCGGCCTCGTTTCCCTACGTGCCGGGACTGCTGACCTTCCGCGAGGGCCCCGTGATGCTGGAGGCGTTCGCACGCCTGCGGCGCGTCCCGGACGTGGTTCTGTTCGACGGCCAGGGGATTGCGCATCCCCGCCGGCTCGGACTGGCCGCGCACATGGGGCTGTGGCTGGGTCTGCCCACCGTCGGGTGCGCCAAAAGCCGCCTGCTCGGGGAGCATGAGATGCCCGGCCCGTGCCGCGGGGATGCCACAGCGCTCCTGGACGGGGACGAGCAGATCGGCGAGGTGCTGCGCACCCGCGACGGCGTCAAGCCCCTGTTCATCAGCCCCGGACACCGGGCGGACTTCCCCTCGGCGCGTCGGATCGTGCTGGACTGCGGTCGAGGCTGTCGCCTGCCCGAGCCCACCCGTTGCGCCCACGCGGCCGTCACACGGTACAAGCGGGAGGTCCTGCAGGCTTAGCGGCTGACCGGGCGACGCAGATCCTGCTCGGTGAGCGGCCGGCCGCGGTCGGCGCCGCACTCGGGGCAGGGCTCGTTCGTGAAGGGGAACGCGCGCGTGTACACGTGCCCGTTCGGACACACGACGGCGTAGTAGACCGTCTTCCGGCCGCACCGGGCGCACACGACCGGCCAGTCATAGGCGCTCCATTCGACCTTCTGAACGGCCTCGCAGTTCGTGCAGCGGCCCAGGACGTAGAGCGGCTCCTCACGGAACCGCCACGCCCACACGCCGACGGCGGCCATGACCAGGACCGCCGCCACGGCGATGCCGCGCAGAACGGCGGGCGACCCCGTCGCCTTCCGCAGCACCCGCCCGGCGGCCGTCTCCTTCGGCGGGGGCTGGCTCATGGCCAGCGCCCTCTGCAGCGACCCGCGTCCGTCGGCCGTCTGCGCACGCAGGACCTCCAGCATCCGGACCTCGGTGAGGACGCGTCGCTGCACCAGCAACTGGCCGATGGGCGGCACCTCATGGCGGCGGGCCGCCATCCTCCGCTGCAGCTCGGCGACGGCACGGACCTTCTCGGGATCGACCTCGTCGAGCCCCTTCAGCCGGGCCAGGAAGTCCTCATCGTCTTCGTCCGGCCGGCTGCGGCAGAGGAAGCGCAGCAGTCCCTCGGCCCGCATGGGGTCGATCTGCCCCATCGAGATCATCACCTCGTGGATCGGCCGCGCCACGCCGGTCTTCTGCTGCTCGCTGTTCTGCCGATGCATGGCGGTGTTGTACTGGTTAGGCGTCACGTAGCCGCACCATTTGGCCCACTCGGCGAACGCCACGTCGGCCGCCGTCGTGCCGTGGCGCCGGTCGGCACACGCGTATTCGAAGGCCCCGCCGGGCACCGGCAGCTCGCGAAGGTCGGTACTGCGGCACCGGGGGCACTGACGTACCGCGTCGGGGCCGCGTGCCCGCATGGCCGCCCCGCAGCCACCGCACCGCAGCACCACGTCGCCCGGCCGCCCCGAATCGCTGGCTTCGTCTGTCATGGCTTCTGACCCTCCGGTCCGTCCGTATGCCCCGCCGGCCCGTTGAAGAACTCCTCTTGCGCGGCGCAGAAGTCCGCCGGGCGGGCGGCTACGGCCCGACGCCCAGCGCCCGATCCACAACGGCGTGGAGTTCGCACATCGGCGCCCACTCCAGTCGCAGGTTCCGCTGGTCGGCCACCTCGCGCAGCATGGCGCAGAGGTTGTGCAGGCGCTCGACGTGCGGGTCGTCCGGTTCGCCCCATCCCACGAGGTTCGAGGTGACGAAGTTGACGAGCCGCAGGGGCACGCCTTCCTCCTCCATCGCCGCGATCTGGCGCTCGACGAGCGTGCGGGCATAGCCGTGCACGTCCGGCTCTTCGATGCGCAGGTGCGGGGGCGTGTAGGTCCCGTGGGTGATGTACGAGGCGGCCTGGAAGTCGCTGGTCACGGGCAGTTCCAGGAACTCCATCGTGCCGGGCATGGTCCGGTCGAGCGGATCGGTGTGGCGCACAAACGGATAGCTGCCCGTCCACATGCTGCACTGGTCGCCGTCCAGCCGGCCCGGCAGAGAGCAGCTCCCCTGGGTGAACCCTTCCATGCAGAATACGTGGAAGGTGTAGTCGTTGGCGCTGAAGAAGCCGGGGCGGACGGTCGTCGCGGCCTCCCCCAGCCTCTGTTCCCACTCCCGACGGGCCAGGCTGATGATCTCCCGCTGGCGGTCGAAGCTGTAGGAGCCCAGGTAGCTCTGGTAGCCGGACAACTGGGGGTGACACAGCATGGCGGCCTCACAGCCACCGGAACGCAGGTCGGCGATGACCGATTCGAACCGGGCCAGGGCCTCCGGCGCGATGAAGAACGTGCCGCCCATCGATTCCGTCGCGAGGGCCTCGGCGAAGGCGGCGACCGAGCGTTCCGCCCGGTCCCAGCGGTCCGCCCCCCGCACCTCGCCCCGCCCGCCCGCGGGCAGGCAGTCCATCGTAAACCCGGCGTACACGACCTCCTGCTCCCGTCCGCCCAAGTCCAGACCTCCCAGAAGACGCCGCGTGAACGCTCCGAGTCTACCGGAGCGCACGCCTCCGCGCAAACACCGCAGCGGCCGGCGGCCGGTCAGGTCAGCAAGGCCACCTTGTTCGCGCGCGGGTTGACGAGCATCGGCTCGTCCGACTCCGCCAGCCAGCGGTTCACCACGGTTTGTGCGTCCGCCGCCCAGTCCAGGTGGGCGGCCCGCACCTCCCGTTCGGGCATGTCGGTGACCAGCGTGATGCGGGCCAGCGACCGGATGAGCCGGGCGAACTTGTAGGCCTTGTGGGAGTACAACACGTAGCGTGCCTCCAGGCCGGCGATAACCTCGTCCAGGGGGGCCGTGAGGCGCTCGTAGAACTCCGTGCGGGCCTTCGCGGTGGGGGCCGCGCCCTTCTCGCAACGGGCGAGCAGCAGCACCTCGCCGCCGGCCCGCACGGCCGTCCGCGAGAGTTCCAGACCGCGTTGCGCGTTGTACAGGGACTCGTCCTCCGGGTGGCCGCCCGGGCAGACGATCAGGAAGCGGCACGGTTCCACGCGCACGCTGGTGCGCCGGTCAACCTGCCGGATCGCCTCGCGCGTGACCGCCTCGGCCTCGCCGGCCCCCGACCAGAGCACGCCCTCGGGCACGGTCACCCCGGCCAGCACGAACACCGCCCTGTCCCGCACGACCATCCGCATGGCGTCCAGCATGTCCTCCGCCACCGGATTCGTGCGCCGGGCGGGGTCCGGGTGCCAGGGGTGGCGCCCGAACGCGGCGTCCGGCGCCAGGGCGAAGCTGTGGTTGTTCTCCACGGCGGCGAAGGAACTGATCGCCGGCAGGAAGCTCTTCAAGGGGTTGGAGTAGCCGGCGAAGTAGTGGTTCTTGACATCCGCCGTCACGACGAACAGGTCGGCATCGAGGGCCTCGCGGTTGACCTCTACGGGCGTGCCCCGGGGCGTGACGCCCAGCGACACGTGCAGGGCGGCGTCGTGGCAGTCATGGATGGTGATCGCGTGCGGGATGCCCATCTGCGAGGCCAGCGAGCGGAAGGAGGCGACGATCCGGCGGTTGCCGCCGCTGAAGCGTTCGTGTGTCCCGGTGCCGACGATGCAGCGCACGAACGCCGCCCCGGCCAGGTGCTCCAGCACCGCGTGCATGAGCGCGTCGTGGGGTTCGGACCGCGTCGCGTCGGCCACGATGCAGGTCACCCGCCGCCCGGCCGCCAGTTCGCGCAGCGGGGGGCCGGCCAGAGGCGCCCGCGTGCTCTCGCGCAGCGCCTCGAGCGGCGCACGGGGGGTGCCGGCGTCGGCCGCATCCACCAGCCGGAGACGTTCGCGCGGGATCTTCAGGTCGATCGGTCGCGTCCCGTACATGAGTGTCGGCATCGTCGTCCTCATCGAAGCCAGGAAGAGCTCGACTCGCTGCCGGCATTATAGCCCGGCGGCCGCACGGTGCCATCCCGTCCGGCCCTTCGCTCCGCTACGTCCTTGATATCCCACGCCGCGATGGGTACGATTGCGGTAGCCGTCGTCGGACGGCAGCCCCGTATCATTTCATCACACCCGGCAGGACCTACGGATGAGCCAGGACAAGTTGCGAGTCGGCGTGATTGGTGCCGGCGGCATCGCGCGCAGTGTGCATCTGCCGTCGCTGAACGACCTTCCCGACGTGGAGATCGCCGCCATCTGCGACCTGGTCGAGAAGCGGGCGGCCGAGCAGGCGGAGCGCTACTCGATTCCGCGCATTTACACCGTCTACCACGAGATGCTGGCGCGTGAGGAGCTCGACGCGGCCTACGTGCTGGTCGAGCCGGCGAACCTGTTCCACGTGGCCGTCAACTGCCTCGAGGCCGGCCTGCCGGTCTTCATGGAGAAACCCCCCGGGGTCACCTCGTTCCAGGCCGAAGGGCTGCTTCGCGCCTCCGAGAGGACGGGCAAGATCCTGCAGGTCGGGTTCAACCGCCGGCACATCCCCCTGGTTCGGCAGGTTGTGGACACGATGCGCAGCCTCACGACGATCACCCAGGTGGAGGGCCGTTTCATGAAGTGCGGGACGGCGGCCTTCGACAAGGGCGGCCTCAGCGCCTTCGACTCCGATTCCATCCACGCCATCGACCTGGTCCGCTGGATGGCCGACGGAACCGCGGTCAAGGCCGCAACCGTGCGCAACCAGGTCGAGGACATCGTGCCGAACATGTGGAACTCGGTCGCGCGGTTCGACAACGGCGTGACGGGCATCGTCAAGGCGAACTACCAGACCGGCGGGCGCACGCACACCTTCGAGATCCACGGCCCGGGCGCCAGCGCGTTCATCAACCTGGGCATGGGCGGCGCCCAGTGCGAAGCGCAGATCATGACGACCGAGGGCAAGGGCGGCTACTCGCTGGCAGCCACCGGCACCGGCGGGCACGGCCTGCAGACGCTCGACGGCAAGGAACTGGCCGGCAGCGACCAGTTCCACCGCTACTACGGCTTCTACCACGAGGACATGCACTTCCTCGAGTGCGTGCGCCGGGGCGCGCAGCCGGAGACGAGCATCGCCGACGCCGTCAAGACGTTCCGGTTCGTCGACCTGCTCAACGCCAGCCTGATATAGACGCCGATCAGTGGACGAAGACGGCGGCCGCGACGACACTCGTCCAGAGGCCGCCCTTCTCCCCTTCGGCCGTCTGCGTGCAGGCGCGCGTGCGCACGATCTTGCCGGACATGTGGTAGATCTCCTTGCGCTCGTCGTAGGCCGTCTCCGGGTTGAACTCGATGCCCAGGGTCGTCGCCAGCATCGTTGCGGCCATGTCCTCGACGAAGTCGCTCAGGACCTTCTGCTTCATGCCGAATCCATGGTGTTCGGAGATGTAGCCGTACTGGTCGCCCTTGGCCGGCTGGGCCAGGCCGATGCCGGCGCCCACGAGCCTTGACGGCTCGTTGGTGGACGCCTCGGCCAGAACCACGTGCACGATCTGCCCGGGCCGCAACTGGCTGATGCCCCGCTGCTTGCCGACGATCTTGCACTGCGGCGGCAGGATGCTGGAGACACGCACCAGGTTGTACCTCTCGATGTCCGCGTCGCGCAGCGCCAGCTCGAAGCTCTGCAGGCGGTTGCGATGCGCGCCGACACCCTTGGTGAAGAAGACCTCCCGGGGGACGAGAGCTTCGGTAGACATACGGCATTCCTCCGACGTGTTGATGGCCAGACGGCAGGAAGCAGCCATACACGATAACGCCGCCGGCCCCCGCGCGCAAGCGATTCGGGCGCTTGCCGTCCCGGCGTTTGACACGGCACGCCGCTTGCCGTCAGATGGTGCTCGGGAGACGTATCGCCGTCGGGACCACGGACCAGAAAGGCCGCACGGAGATGAGAGAACTGCATGACGGTCGCCAGGACGGCCTCGTGCCCCTGGAGTCACTGGATGTCCGCTCGGCGAACTCCTTCGCCGAGATGCTGCAGGCGATGTCGAAGACCGCGTTCGGGGGCCGCGCGCTCGGCGAGGCGCTGGGCGTTCTGCATGCCATGGACGAGGACCCCGACTGCGCCATCGTCGTGACCATCTCCGGCGCCATGACCATCGCCAAGATGGGCCGCGTGCTCTGCGACATGATCGAGGCGGACCTGGCCCAGATCGTGATTTCCACCGGCGCCATCATGGCCCACGGACTCTCCGAGGCGATCGGCGGGCTGCACTACAAGCATGAACCGCACATCTCCGACAGGCAGCTCTACGAATGGGGCTATAACCGCGTATACGACACCATCGAGACCGAGGAGAACCTCTGCGAGAACGAGGCCGTGATGCGCCAGGTGCTCGACGGCCTGGATTGGTCCCGGCCGACCTGCTCGCACCGGATCACCCGCGCCATCGGGCAGTATCTGCTGGACCACGACCAGATGCCCAGCATCCTCGGCTGGGCCTGCAGGAAGGACGTGCCCGTCTACGTGCCGGCCTTCACGGATTCCGAACTGGGGCTGGACCTGGCCACCTATGCCCTGGGCCGACACCGGGCCGAGCACGGGCCCGACGCCGACCTGTTCGCGGCCGCGCCGCCGCCCTTCAACCCGTTTCTGGACCTGTTCGACTACGCCCGCCGGATCGCCGGAGTCCGCACCCTGGGCATCGTCACCATCGGGGGCGGCGTCCCGCGCAACTGGGCGCAGCAGATCGGCCCCTACTTCGACCTGATGCAGATGCGCGTCGGTTCGGAACTGCCCGTGCCGCGCTTCAAGTACGGGGTGCGCATCTGCCCCGAGCCCGTCCACTGGGGCGGCCTGAGCGGGTGCACCTACACCGAGGGCGTCTCCTGGGGCAAGTTCGTCAGCCCCGCCGACGGGGGCCGTTTCGCCGAGGTCTACTGCGACGCGACGATCGCCTGGCCCCTGCTCGTACGCGCCGCCCTGGAGAGCCGGGACGACTGCCCGCGGGAGGCCTGAGGATGGCATCCGTCGTGCTCGATCAGTTCCTGGGCCTGCCGAGTCCCGGCCTGGAGTCGGCCGACGCCCTCGTGCTGCCCGTGCCGTTCGAGCGCACCACATCCTACGGCCGCGGGACGTGGCGCGCCCCCGGCGCCATCCTCCGCGCCAGCCACCAGGTGGAGACCTTCGACGAGGAGACCCTGGTCGACTTCGAGGACTGCCCGCGCCTGCATACCCTGCCGCCGTGCGAGGCCGACGGCGACGCGCCCGACTGCCTGGCAGCCGTGCGCCGGGCCGCTGCGGCCCTGCGCGGCCGCTTTGTTCTGGGCCTGGGCGGCGAGCACACGGTCACTTACGGGCTGGTCGACGGGCTCGTGCCGGCGGTCGAGGATCTGACCATCGTCCAGATCGACGCGCACGCGGATCTCATCGACCGCCTGGACGACGAGGAATGGTCGCACGGCACGGTGATGCGGCGCCTCTGGGACCGCGGCGCCCACATCGTGCAGATCGGCATCCGGAGCCTCTCGCGCCAGGAGCACGACTTCCTGTGCTCCGCCGAGCGCGTGCGCACGTACTTCGCACACGACCTGCCCGATGCCTGGCCGGACGTGCTGGCCCGTCTGCAGGGGCTGCGAGGCGACGTCTACCTCACGGTGGACGTCGACGGGCTCGATCCGTCGGTGATTCCGAGTACGGGCACGCCCCAGCCGGACGGCCTGAGCTGGCGGCAGACCATGGACGTGATCCGGGCGGTGACCGGCGCCCCCGACGCGCACCTGCTCGGTGCCGACGTCGTGGAGTTCGTGCCGTCCCCCCACCCCCCCGGCTGTGACCTGACGGCGGCCAGGCTTGCGGCAAAGATCCTCGCCTTCCGGTTCGCCCACGGCCGGACGGCCGGCGCCTGACACCCCATGGAGAACGGGCCCGCTGGGCGGCCGTGCCGCCCTGCGGGCCCGCTGCGCGTTCCTTTCCGGGGCCGGTCAGGCCCCCAGGTCCGCCAGGACGGCCTTCAGGTAGGCCAGGTCCTGCACGGCGAACCACTCGCGGTCGCCCGGCCGCGGGGCCTCAACGCAGATGGGACCGTCGTAGCCGACCTCCATGAGCAGTCGCACGAACTCGCGGTTGCTGATCATGCCCTCGGCAAGCGCCGTCGGGAGCAGGCCGCCGGCTCCCCGCAGGGGCGCGGCGTTCTTCAGGTGCACGTAGTGGAGCTTGTCGGCCAGCATCTTGACGGCGTCCGGCAACGAGGGCCGCTTCTCGAAGCCGATCAGGTTGCCGTAGTCCAGATTCACGCCGATGCTGGGGCGGTCGATCTCGTCGACGAGCTTGCGGGCCGCCTCGGCCGTGTCATGCACGTAGACCATGTGGGTCTCGAACCCGAAGCGGATGTCCACGCCCTTCAGGCCGTCGGCCATGTCCTGGCAGCCCTTCACCTGCCACGCCCACTGCTCGTCGGTCACGATGAACGAGCCGTGCTTCGTGTATTCGAAGTAGGGCACGCTCTTGTCCGGGTTGTGCAGCGCGCCCGTGAGCAGGTTGACGGTTGTGACGCCGAACCGCTCGTTGACGTGCCGGTAGAACTTGATCGCCTCTTCGACCTCGCGTTCGCGCTCCCCGGCGTCGGTCTTGATCAGCAGGGGGCCGGGATAGCCGAACAGCACCTGCTTGAGCCCGCTGGCCTTGACGCCCTTTTCGAGCTGGTTCAGGTAGTCCTCGGTCGTCTCCTCGACGCCGCTGCGCTTGCGGCGGAACTCGACGCCGTCGTAGCCCCAGGCGGCCGCCTTGGCGCAGATATCCTCGACCGTCTGGCCCTGCTCACAGTAGTTGACGTGCATGATGATCGGATACGTCATCTGTCTCCGCTCCTGCATTGTCCGAAGGTCTGATCCCGACCGTCCACCCGGCGGGTGGCGGCCCCGCCCGTCTGCCGGTTCGGGGTCCATTATGACGCCTCGGGCGGCCGGTTCAAGGGACTTGGCGGAATCGTCCGCCCGTGCAAGCAGTTGACAGACCCCGCCCGGCCGCAGTACGATATCGCTCTGATTCCTGAATCATTCGCCCGCGAAGGGCGATTGAACGCCGGGGACCGTGCCCCGGCGGCATTCCCGCACGTGCAGCGCCGGGGGCGACGATGCGTCCGCACCCGGCGGGTCCACAGTCCCGGTCCGCAGAGCCCGCGGCCGGCGCAGACACACCAATGGTGAGGAGAGGGCGCAATGCTCGACACTGCCCTTCAGATCGTCCCGTGGTTGGGGGTGGTTGGCTTCGTGATCGCCGTGGTCACCTACTTCCGGGTCCTGCGGCATTCGCCCGGCAATGAGAAGATGGTGGACATCTCCGAGAAGGTGTACACCGGCGCGATGGTCTTCCTGAAGCGCGAGTACAGCCTCATCGCCGTCTTCATGGCGATTGTGTTCGCCGCCCTCTGCTTCGCCCCGGGCCTGGGCTGGAAGACAGGCGTGGCATACCTCTCCGGTGCGCTGGCCTCGATGCTGGCCGGCTGGCTCGGCATGAAGGCGGCCACCCGTGCCGGCGCGCGCGCCTGCCAGGCCGCCATCGACGGCGGCACGCCGAAGGCCTTGTCGGTCGCCTTTCAGGGCGGATCGGTCATGGGCATCGCGGTAGCCTCCCTCGGCGTCATCGGCCTGGGGTTCTTCTTCGTCGCCCTGAAGAGCGGCGATCTCCAGGCGGCCCCCCTGATCATCAACGGCTTCGCCATGGGCGCCTCGAGCATCGCACTGTTCGCCCGCGTGGGCGGAGGCATCTACACCAAGAGCGCCGACGTCGGCGCGGACCTGGTGGGCAAGGTCGAGGCCGGTATCCCTGAGGACGACCCGCGCAATCCGGGCGTCATCGCGGACAACGTCGGCGACTGCGTCGGCGACACGGCAGGCATGGGCGCGGACCTGTTCGAGTCCTACGTTGGGTCGGTCGTCGCCGCCATGGCGATTGCCGCCGCCGGCATCCCGGGCGTCACGAACCTGGTGAAGGTCGCCGACGGATCCTCGGCGATGATGCGCCTGATGGCCTTCCCCGTGATCGTGATCGGCATCGGCCTGGTCGCCTCGCTGCTGGCCGTGGCCTCGATGGGCGTTCTGAAGCGCAGCGAACCGGCCGCCGCCCTGCGGAACTCCACCTACATCGCCGGCATCCTGTTCCTCATCGGCTCGGCGGCCGCCACGCACTGGATCCTCGGCGGGCTCGGCGTGTTCTGGGCCATCGTCGCCGGCCTGATCGCGGGCGTGCTGATCGGCCTGGAGAGCGAGTACTTCACCAGCGGCAGCCCGATTCGCCGCATCGCGAAGTCCAGCGAACAGGGCGCCGCGACAACCATCATCACGGGCCTGGCGGTCGGCTTCAAGAGCACCGCCGCTCCCCTGCTGACCATCGCCCTGGCCATTGCCCTGGCGTATCGGTTCGCCGACCTCTACGGCATCGCCCTGGCCGCCGTCAGCATGCTGGGCACCATCGGCATCACGATGGCGACCGACTCCTACGGCCCGATCGCGGACAACGCCGGCGGCGTCGCCGAGATGAGCGGAGCCGGCCCGGAGATCCGCAAGATCACCGACAAGCTCGACTCGCTGGGCAACACCACGGCGGCCGTCGGCAAGGGCTTCGCCATCGGCTCGGCCGCTCTGACGGCGCTGGCGCTCTTCAGCGCCTATCGCAGCACCATTGCCGGGGGCGACTCCGGATTTGCGCTGAACCTTACCGAGGCCCCTGTCGTCGTCGGCCTGCTGCTCGGCGCCATGATCCCGTTCCTGATCGCCGCGTTCACCATGGAGGCCGTCGGACGGGCCGCCGGGAGCATGGTGGAGGAGATCCGACGGCAGTTCCGCGAGATCACCGGTCTGATGGAAGGCAAGGCGGAGCCGGAAGTCGGCAAGTGCATCGACATCGTAACCCGGGGCGCCCTCAAGGAGATGGTGCTGCCGGGCGTGCTGGCCTTTGCCGCCCCGCTGGCCGTCGGCTTTCTGATCGGTCCGAAGGCGCTGGGCGGCTTCCTGGCCGGTGCCACGGCGGCCGGCGTCCTGCTGGCCATCTTCATGGCCAACGCCGGCGGCGCCTGGGACAACGCCAAGAAGTGGATCGAGGAGGGGAACCTGGGCGGCAAGGGCTCCGATGCCCACAAGGCCGCCGTGGTCGGCGACACCATCGGCGACCCCTTCAAGGACACCTCCGGCCCGTCCATGAACATCCTGATCAAGCTCATGGCCGTCGTCTCGCTCGTGTTCGCCCCGATCATCGGTGCATACTCGATCGGCCTGCTCGGCTGAGACGGTTTCGCAATTGCGCACGACCCGCCCCGCAGGGCGCCACCCGGCGGGGCGGTCTCGTGTACGCGCCGGACGCTGCATCGCCCCGGACGGCGCGGTAGAATGCCTTCCGGAACGCCCGTGATCCGCCGAGGGAGGGAACGCCATGCGTGGATGCCGGCGGCTGCGCGTCTTGCTGATCTCCGTTGTGGCGCTCGCAGGGTGCGCACACGCCCCGGACGCCTGGCTGAACCCCGGCACGGAAGGCGGCGCCCGCCTGCGCGCCCCCTCGCGTGCGCCGGGCTTCACGGTTGCCATCATCGGCGACCAGACCAACGGCGACGAGTCCAGCCTCACGGTGCTGGCCCGGGCCGTCGAGGAGATCAACCTGCTCGACCCCGACCTGGTGCTGCACATCGGCGACATCGTGCCCGGCTACAAGCGGGACATGGCGGACTGGCAGGCGGACGTCGACCAGGCCCGTGCCATACTCGCCGCTCTGCGGGCGCCGTTCTTCCCCGTGCCCGGCAACCACGACGTCATTACCGGCGCCGGCGACACGGCGGACCGGCGCGGCGAAAACATGCATGCGCGTGCGTTCGGGCCGCTCTTCTACTCCTTTGACCATCGCGACACGCACTTCGTCTGCCTCTACAGCGATGAGGAACGGCAGTCGCGCGCGCGACTCAGCCGCGCCCAGATGGACTGGCTCCGGGACGACCTGGCGGCCGCCACGGCCTCGCAGGTCTTCGTCTTCATGCACAAGCCCCTCTGGGATTACGAGGACTCCGGCTGGGAGGAGGTGCACGAACTGCTCACGTGCCATCCCGTCCGGGCCGTCTTCGCCGGTCACTACCATCACTACTACAAGGCGCACACGCGCGACGGCATCCAGCACTACGTCCTCGGCGCGACCGGCGGGAAGCGCTACTCGCCCGAGGCCGCCGGCGGACTCGAGCACTACTCCCTGCTCCGCATCCTGCCGGGCGGCTACCGTTTGACGCTCGTCAGGCCGGGCGCCGTTCTGGGGGACGACTTCGTGATGCTTGACGACTTCCGGGCCACGGAGACCCTCCGCTTCCAGTCCGAACGCGAGACCGGCATCGCTGAGGCCCTCGCGAGCCCCGACGGAGGGCCTGTGGACGACCGGTTGCGCGTGCGCGTGCACAACCCGCTGGACCGGCCGCTCTCCGTGTCGCTCCGCGGCCTGTCGCGCGGAGCCGGATGGGACTTCGGCGCCCCGCCGCCTTCGACCACGCTCGAAGCCGGCGCGACCGTGGAGATGTCCCTGCCGGTGCACGCCGAGGCGGTCCGTCCATGGGCACTGGTGCCTCCGGATGTCGAGGTGTGCTACGAGTATGTCGACCGTCAGGGGCGGCGGGTGCCGATCGCGCTCCGACGCCGTGTGCCGCTGCATCGGCGCGCAATGGCCGCTCCGGCGCGGTCGGCTGTCGTCGTGGACGGACTGGCCGAGGAGCCGGCCTGGGCCGACGCCGCCGTACTGACCACGGCCGTGTGGCGCGCGAGCGCCTACGAGACGGGCCAGCCGGAGCCGACCGTGCGCATCCTGTCGGCGCCGGACGGCCTCTACCTCCACGTCGAGGCCGAAGACGCGTGCGTGTCGGACTTCCGAGGGGAGCAAGTTCTCTGTGACGCCCTCTTTGTAGCCGCTGCGCCTGGCCCGGCCGATGCGGTCCCCTCCGCCGTCGTGCTGTACCCCTTCGGCGACCGCCCGGAGGCCCTGCTCGCCCCATGGCATGAGAGGCGGCCACAAGGCGTCCCGGCCGACGGCGTCCGCCTGGCTGCTCTGCGGGCGCGTGGCGCCCGGGCGTGGTCGTGCGAGGCATTTGTCCCCTGGCGGACGCTTCTGGGGCGGGAGGCTCCGCCCGGCACGGTCCGCTTCAACGTCGGCGTGTGGGACAACGACGGCGACCTCTTCACGGAACTGCACACCTGGGCCCCGACGGCCGAGCCGGCCCTCTGGGGCCTGCTGGAGGTCGCATCCGCGGCACGGGTGCCGTAGCGCTGGCAGGTGCCGTGCGCCTCTGGTATCATCCCTGCCGTGAACCGTCGTGCCTCTAAAACGCACCAGGAGATGGACGCATGAAGCTGATGATGATCGGGGCTCACCCGGACGACGCCGATCTGCGGGCCGGCGGGATCGCCGCCCGCTACGTCGAGCGCGGGGGCGAGGCGATGCTGGTATCGGTCACGAACGGCAACGCCGGCCATCAGGAGATGGCGCCGGACGCGCTGGCCGTGCGGCGCAAGGAAGAGGCCCGGCGGGCGGGGGAGGTCATCGGGGTGGATTACGTCGTGCTGGACCATCCGGATGCACGCCTGACGCCCTCGGTGGAGGTCCGCGAGGAACTCATCGGCATGATCCGCGCCTACCGGCCCGACGTGGTGCTGGCTCCCCGGCCGTTCGACTACCACCCCGACCATCGCGCCGTCGGGCAACTGGTCATCGACGCGTCCTATCTGCTGACCGTGCCGCTCGTCCGTCCGGACGTGCCCATCCTGGAACGTGTGCCCGTCATCGCCCACACGTATGACGGCTACACGAAACCCTTGCCGTTCCGTGCGGACGTCGTTGTCGACGTGGACGAGTACTTCGAAGCCCAGTGCCGCATGACCGCCTGCCACGAGAGCCAGTTCTTCGAATGGCTGCCGTACAACGGCGGCATTCTGGACCAGGTCCCCGCAACCGAACCCGAGCGCTGGGAGTGGCACGTCGAGCGCATGAAGCGGCGCCTCGGCTTCCTGGCAGACAAGTATCGCGAGGCGTTCGTGCAGCGCTACGGCGAGGAACACGGTCGCCGGGTCTTCTGCGGCGAGGTGTTCGAGCTGTGCGAGTACGGCGGGCGGCCCGACGCCGAGACGATCGAGCGGCTCTTCCCGCGCTGACACACGGCCGCGGTCAGGTATGCGAAGGTCGGTTGTTCGGCGCCACGTGGGGCACCAGGAACTCGTAGCCGTCGCGGCCCATGGCGTCGCGGAGCCGTTCGAGCATCGCCTCGTCACGATAGCTGCCCACGATGGCGCCGCCGGACCCGCAGAACTTCGCGCTGGCGCCGGTCGCCCGCGCGGACTGGATCATCTTCATGTCCTCGGGCCGGATGGGGAAGATGCGCGCACGCAGGTCGAAGTTCCGGTTGATGACCGCCGCCAGGCCCTCATAGCCGCCGGCTTCCATCAAGGCGCGCGCCTCGTCGGCCAGGGCGGCGATCTCCGCCATCGTGGAGACCACCGTGGCGTCCCCGCTCTCGTAGAGGTCCCGCACGCGGATGTGGGCGGTCGAGCTCTCCTTGCCCAGGTCGCGCCGATAGGCCAGGTAGACGGGCGGCAGAAGCTCCGGTCGAATCCGCTCATAGCGGCCGTGGCCGTGGGCGTCCATGTAGTCGCGCGCGAAGTCCATGTAGACCACGCCCCCGTAGGCCTGTACAACACGGTCCTGCAGCCCGGCCGTGAGGCCCAGTTCGCCGGTCTCGGCGCGCAGCACCACGGCCGGAAGCACCGGCTCCGGGATCTCGACGGCGAAGAAGGCAGCCAGGGCGCGCATGACGGCGGTGATGATGGCGCTGGAGCCGCCCAGGCCCACCTGCCGCGGGATGTTCGTGCGGTAGCGGATGGTGAAGTTCCGGTCGGGCAGCGCCTCGCCGGCCTCCGCACAGTACTCCGCGAAGACCTTCGTGGCGGCCTTCAGGAGGCGGATGCCGCCGTAGTAGCCGCTCTGCCGCACGTCGTCCAGCAACTGCTGGAGGCTGCCGAAGACGGCCTGGTCCTGCGGGCTGGGACGCAGTTCGAGTTCCGGGCTCTCATACAGGACCACCTCGGACCAGTAGTCGCCGATGGTGAAGGCGATGGTCTTACCGTGGTAGCCGTCGGACGGGTTGCCAACGAATCCGACACGCGCGTAGGCCCTTGTTCGGACGATCATCGAGTCTCCTCGCCGTGCGGCCGGCGCTGCCTCCGGCCGATGCACCTGGTCTGCCCCGGCCCGGCATTATCGCGTTCGCACGCCCGGCAATCAAGCGGCCGGAAGCCCCTGCCCGGCGCGCGTTCTCCCGGTCCGGGTCAGCGCATGTGGTGCACGAGGATCTCCAACCCGATCAGGCACAGCACGATGCCCCCCGCCGCCTCGGCCCATCGCCCCAGACGCCGCCCGACCCGGTCGCCGATCTGGACCCCGAGGGCGCTGAGGCCCCCCGTAACCAACCCGATGACAAGCGCCGGAACCCAGATGCGCACCTGCAGCATGGCCAGGCTCATGCCGACGGCCAGCGCGTCGATGCTGGTGGCGACCGAAAGGCAGAGCAGCCGCGCGCCGCAGCTCGGCTCCCGCACCCTCTCGGCCTCGAAGTTCGTTGCCGCGTCCAGCAGCATCTTCCCGCCGATGAGCGCAAGCAGCCCGAACGCCACCCAGTGGTCGACGCAGGCCAGCCAGCTCTGCATGGCGCTGCCCGCCAGCCAGCCGACCACGGGCATGGCCGCCTGGAAGACGCCGAAGTGCGCGGCCACCCGCGTGGTGTGTCCCACGCTGACCTCCCGGAGGGCGACTCCCTCGGCCAGCGAGACGGCAAACGCGTCGGCGGCCAGGCCGACCGCGATGAGCAGGATGTGCGGCAGAGTCATATGGGGGCGTCTCCGGACTACGGGCCGGGCGGCCTACTCGCCGGCCGGGGCCATGGCCTCCGACAGCCGGCCGAGAAGGACCTCCAGCCGGTTCATGTGTTCGCCGTAGCGCTGCCAGTCGGCCTCCTGCAGCGCACGTTGTGCGGCGCCGTATTCGGCGTTCGCCGCCCGGACCGCCTCCGCCACGGCGGCGGACACGGCCGGTGCGTCCCGCCCGGGCGGGGATGCCGGCCCGTCGCGGGCGGGGAGATCGGGCGGCCCGCTGACCTCGAACAACTGCCGCAGGGCCTCCTGGAGGGTTTCGGCCATGGCCACCCGGGAGCCGGCGGCCACGATGACCCGCTTGATCTGGGGGATCGCCTCGGCGTCGGCCCGGATGTAGAGCGGTTCCACGTACAGGAGGCCGCCGGCGATTGGGATCACCAGCAGGTTGCCCCTCAGCACGCTGCTGCCGCTCTGATTCCAGAGCGTCACCTGCCCCGAGATCAGAGGGTCCTGGTCGATGTAGTTCTCAACCTGCAGGGGGCCGTCGACCAGCTTCCCCTTGGGGAACACGCACACCACCAGCTTGCCGTAGTGCTCTCCGTCGCAGCGGCCGCCCAGCCAGGCGATCATGTTGGCCCGCCCGCGCGGCGTCATCGGCAGCATGACCAGGAACTCGGGCCGTTCGCTGTCCGGAAGGCGCATCACGGCGTAGTAGCTCTCCACCATCTGCCGCTGGCCGTGGTACTTCTCCTGGGCGACCTCCCAGATGTCTTCCCTCGTGTAGAAGACCTGCGGGCTCCGCATGTGGTAGACGTTGTACTTCTCCGCCTGAATCTCGAAGAGGTCGACCGGGTAACGCACGTGGCGGCGAAGCCCCTCCGGCATCTCCTCCAGCGGCCGGTAGAGTCCCGGGAACATCCGGGCATAGGCGCGGACCAGCGGATCCGATCCGTCCGCGACGTAGAGGGTCACCGTCCCCTCATACGCGTCAACGACGGCCTTGACCGAGTTGCGGACGTAGTTGAGCCGCCCGCCGGCCGCCGGTTCGCTGTAGGGGTAGAGGCGCGTGTGCGTGTAGGCGTCCTGGATCCAGAAGATCCGCCCGGCGTGCACGACCGGATATGGGTCGCGGTCGAGGGTGAGGTACGGCACCAGACGGCGAACGCGTTCCACCACCTGACGTCGGTAGAGGATGCGGCTCTCGGAGGTCAGGTCGGTTGAGAGGAGGATCTTCGGGTCCCGCAACTCAACGGCGAAGGCCAGCCGCCGCCGGAACGTCCCCACAGGGACGCCGCCCGAGCCCTCGTACCGCGTCCAGGCGTTCTCGTCGCCCATGGGATAGTCGAACTCGTCTTCATTCGTCCGCACGAACACGTAGCCGTTCGTCGCTTCGCCGTAGTAGACCTCCGGGCGGTCCAGCGGGATCGACTCCGGGGTCACCGGCGGGATGTCCCGCACGGTCAGGACCGGGAAGCCGTCTTCCGTGAACGCGTTGGCCGGGCTCATGCACACGCCGTGGCCGTGGGTGTACTTCAGCCGCAGATTGACCCAGCTCTGCGCACTCGCCTGCAGGCGGTCGGGCGCGATCTCCCGCACCGACAGGAGCATCTGGGTCGTGCCGCCCTCCGTCTCGTAACGCCCGACGTCCACATCCAGGAACTCGTAGTACGACCGGATCGTCTGCAGGTGCCGGAAGGTCTCGCGCAGGGGCCGCCAGTCCCATACCCGCACGTTGTCGACCGTCGCCCGGTCGGCGGCCACGTCCTCGTAGCGGAGGTCGTCGACGACGGGGTACTCGATCTCCTCGATCGCGTCCAGAGCGTAGGCGCGCCGCGTGAAGTCGATCGCGTGCCGTATGTACGGCTCTTCGAGGCGCAGCTCGTTGGGCGTCACGCGCAGCGACTGGACCAGTGGCGGCAGCAGCCCTTCGGCCAGCACCACGCAGCCCAGCCACGCACCCAGGCCGATCAGGACGGACCGCAGGTCCCTGACCGAACGGGCGCGCAGCAGCAGCACCGCCGCGACGAGGGCGGCTGCGGCCATCAGCCAGTGCCCGGGCAGCCGCACGTGCACGTCCGTGTAGCCGGCGCCGAACGCCGCCCCGGCGGTGCTGTAGAGGAGGCCGTATCGATCCAGGAGATGCCCGGCTGCAACCAGGAGGAACGCGACGCCCAGCGTGCGGCTCAGATGGCTGAACACCCCCGCGGGCAGCCCGTCCCGCCCGCCCAGAAACGCACCCGATGCCGTGTGCCACGCCGCCGCTCCGGCCAGCGAGACCCACACGAGCGCAAGCAGCATGCGGCGGAGAAGGACGGCCAGCGGGTAAACGAGCACGAAGAAGCCGATGTCCTTCCCGAAGATGGGATCGGCCACGTCGAACGGCATCCGATACAGGAAGAGCAGCACGCGGTGCCACATCAACGAGAGCATGCTGCCGCCGACCACGCCTGCGAAGGCAGCGCCGGCCCAGCACAGGGGCCAGGCCATCTGCTGCAGCGGGGCAAAGGGAGACGCCCGGCGTCCCCACTGCGGACGCCCCCGGTCGCTGCTCCGTGCGATGCGCCGCGCGATCAGGAACCCGGAGGCCGCCGCCCCAAAGGATGCCGCAAACCCCACGCACCAGAGCACGACCCGGGCCAGCAGGATTCGGCCGTAGACCGATCCGCAGCCCAGGGAGTCGAACCACCAGTAGTCGACCAGCACTGCGGCCAGAATCCGGAGCGCCACCATGGCGATCAGGACTCCGCCGACAGCGGCAACCACCGCGATGACCGATCGATGCCTCCACCGGCGGCTGCCGGGCACTCCATGCCTCATTGTCCGTCACTCCACTTCCAGAACCTCCACGGCCAACCCTCCGAACACGCGCGAGATTGCGGCGGAGAGCATGAACAACTCGTCGGTCCCGTTCAGGGCGCTTCGCGCGAGGACCAGGTGCGTGGCGTCGTGCCCGCCCAGCGCGGCATCGATCGGGAACCACTCGCCCACGAAGACCTCCGTCCACATGTGGTAGCCGAAGCCGCCGCCTCCGGTGCCCGGGAGCTCGTCCACGTAGACCAGCCCGCCGACCACACGGCTCGGCATGCCGGCCGCCCTGGCCATCGCGGCCGCCAGCACGGCGTGTTCCGTGCAGTCGCCGGCCTTCTGTTCGGCCGCCTCCGCCGCCGTCGCGAACCCCAGACTCAGGTTCTTCCCGGTGATCGCCTCCCGCACGTACGCCTCGATCCGCCGGACGGCCGCCAGTGCATCCGTCTCCGCGCCGACCGCCTTGCGGGCCATGCGGAGCACGAGGCGGTCACGGGTCTCCATCCACACATTCGCCTGCAGGAGATCCGCATACTCGGCGCCGGCGTAAGGGAGTGCGTAACTGCGCTCCGGCGACCCCGTCGCCTGCCGCAGCGTCACCTCGCATCCGCCCTCGCGTGCCTCCACCTGCTGGAACGGCCCCGACTCCAGCCCCCACGTCGCCGCCTCGCCGGTCGGGGAGGTCAGACGCAGGCGCAGGCGCTTCACCCTGCGGGGGTTCGGTATGGGCCTGTCCGGCCGCACGAACGAGGCGGCCAGTATGTCCGCCGGGTCGTTCTCTCCCAGCGCCAGCACTCGGGTGGTCCTGCGCGACTCGAGCGTCATGTTGCCGGGCATGGCGACGGTGGCCAGCCATACCGTGCCCTCGCCGTCGAACCACGTCGAGGACGTCAGGCCGCCCATCAGGTCCATTCGGGTGTCGGCCCGATGCAGGTGCTTGCGGACCTCGAAGACCTGCACGTCCTCCTGCCCCCGGATGGTCACATGCACCGGCACGGGCAGCCCGGGCGCGTCGGGGACGAACGCCTCGGCCGTGTAGGTCGTCCCGGGCTCAAGGCCCATCCGCTCCTGCAGGCAACGCAGTCCCCACGGCCCCAGTCCGTCGTGCGCAGCGATTCGGGAAACGGTCGGGACACCGCCGGCGCGCCGGCTGACCAGCATCTCGTCGCCCTCGCGCCGGCCCTCCTGGACGAACGAGAGTGCGCCCTCGATCGACTGACGGAACTCGCGAACTTGCCCCGTCGCGTCCTCCAGGATCCCGGTCTCGATTGCGAACGTCATCGGCATGTCCAGCCGCTTGACGGTGAACGCGATCTCCACGGTCGTCCGGTACAGAGGGCCGTCCGGCCCCTCCTCTTCGGCCAACGTCTCGTGCTGGTGCCCCGCCTTCTGCCCCATCAGGTAGAGGGCATACCAGTTCTCCTCCAGCAGCCCGTCGGCCGAAACGCTCGGCGCCCATAGAACGGCCATCGCCGCCAGCATGATCGACGCCACCCGCCGTGCCGATGCCATCGCGATCCTCCGCAGAAGTCGGTCCTGTCCGGTTCGTTCGTCACACCGTCCGCGCCGGGCGATCCCGGAAGCTACCACCCGAGCGCGTACGCTGTCTCGCCGCGCGGTGAGACCGCTCCGCTGAGGATGCCGCCCTCGGAACGCACGCACACGGCGTTCTGCGAGGACCAGGCATTCTCGGAGCGGACGACGTGCCCACGGCCCGCGAGGTCCGCCCAAACGTCCTCCGGGACAAGTGCCTCGAGGCAGAGCGTGCCCGGCTCGGCCGCGCGGGGGTAGAAGGAGTTCGGGAAGTGCTTCGTGAAGAACGTCGGGGCCTCCGCCGCCTCCTGCAGCGACATGCCGAACTCGACGACATTCAGGAAGAACTGCAGCCCCCACTGGTCCTGGCAGTCCCCGCCGGGGCTTCCGAAGGCCATGTACGGCCGGCTGTCGCGCAGGGCCAGCGTGGGCGTCAGCGTGGTGCGCGGACGCTTCCCCGGCTCCAGGCAATTGGGGTGCCCCCGCACGAGCGAGAACATCTGCCCGCGCGTGCCCAGCGGGAAGCCGAGCCCCGGCACGATCGGCGACGACATGAGCCACCCGCCGCTCGGCGTGGCCGAGACCATGTTGCCGGCATGGTCAACCACGTCCAACTTCGTGGTATCGCCCCGGGGGTCCGACCATCGGCCGCCCGACGCCATGGCGCGCGCCACGTCGTGCGCGCGCTCGGCCCGCAGGGACGGGTAGCCCCCGGGGCGCAGTTCCAGCGACGCCGTGCGGGCATCCACCAGCGCCCGGCGTTCGGCCGCGTAGCCCTCGCTGAGCAGGCGGTCGAACGGCACCTCGACGAACTCGGGATCGCCGTAGTAGAACTCCCGGTCCGCATACGCCAGCTTCATGCACTCGGTCACGGTGTGGATGTAGTCGGCGGAGTTGTGCCCCATCGCGCGCAAGTCGAAGCCGGCCAGCAGGCTCAGCGATTGCAGCATCACCGGCCCCTGCGTCCACGGCCCGCACTTGTGCACCTCGATGCCCCTGTAGGAGTAGCGCACGGGTTCCTCGATGCGCGCGCGAAAGCCGGCCAGATCCTCGCGCGTCAGCAGGCAGGTGTGCGCGCGTCCCGACGCATCGCGGATCGGCGTTCCGGCCCCGAACTCCACGATCGCCGCCGCCATGTCCTCGTTGTAGAAGCGCGCATGGGCAGCCTGCAGGCCGGCCTCCCGGCCGGAGTGGCCGCGCTCGGCCTCGATCAGCTTGCGGAACGTGGCCGCCAGCTCCGGCTGCCGCCACACCGCGCCCGGCCGCGGCGGCTCCCCGTCGCGCAGGAAGACCCGCGCCGAGGACGGCCATTCCTCCCGGAAGCGCTTCGCGTGCTCGGCGATGGCCCGGTTCAACGCCTGGCCCACCGGGAAGCCGCCCGCCGCGAGTTCCAGCGCCGGCGCCATCACGTCGGCCAGGCGCATCGTGCCGAACCGCTCGAGGACGGCGATCCACGTGGCAGGTGCGGAGGGCACCACCGCCCCCAGGAAGCCGTCGCCCGGGATGACCTCGTCCACTCCAAGCTCCCGGAAGCGTTCGATCGTGGCGGCGGCCGGGGCCGTTCCGTGACCGCTCACGGCGCAGACGCGGCCCTCGGCGGCGCTGTGGATCAGCACCGGGGCCTCGCCGCCGAATCCGTTCTGATGCGGCTCAAGCACGGTCAACGCGAACGCCGTGGCGGCCGCAGCGTCCGCAGCATTGCCGCCCGAACGCAGGATGTGCAGGCCGGCTTCGGACGCCAGGTAGTGCCGTGAGGCCACGACTCCGTGCGTGCAGGCGATCGTGGGGCGTCCGCCCCGCATGTTCGTACCGGTCGTCATCGGCAATGCCGTTTCTTCGGAGGGGCTACGAATCGGAACCCGCCGTCCCTGCACTCACGCAAGGCGGGCGGCCCAACGGATGCATCCCAGCAGGTGCTCCAGATACCAGGGCTCCTCCCACAGGTCTTCGAAATGCCCGAACCCGGAGTAGATGACCCGGCCACGGCCCCAGGTGTGGCACCACCCGAGCGCGTAGTCGCCATCCTCCCGCGGACCCCTGGACATATCCACCGACTCGTTCTGCAGCGACAACAGCACGTGCGTCCTGCTGCGGTCCCAGTCGTCGTGGACGTAGATCTCGTCCCGGACCCGAAAGCACTCGCCGAGCATGGCGACCGCCGGATGGGCGGTGTCCTCCACGCGCACAGTGAACTCCTGGCACCAGGGATGGCCGATGAACCGGCCCCCGATCATCTCGACGAACTCCGGCCAGTCCCCGTAGGTCGTGGTCGCGTTGTGGATGCCGACGACGCCCATTCCGCCGCGCACCGCCTCCATGAACGCCGACTTCTGCTCGTCGCTCCAGCCCGGATCGCCGGACGTCGCCAGAACGACCACGTCGACGTCGGCGAGGCGTTCCGCCGTGATCAGGGCGCTGCGTGCGGTCGTCACCGCCTCGAACACGCCCGACCGGCGCCCCAGGCGCTTCAGCGCGACCTCGGCGTGCGGCAGGTAGGCGTGCTCGTATCCCCCGGAGTGCCGGGTCATCAGGACTCTCATGGCCGGCCTCTCAGTCCCTCCGCTCAGAGCCCCAGGTCCTCCGCGATCTCCTGCATCGCCTCCAGGACGATCCCGATGTGCTCCTCGAGCGACACGCCCATCTCGCGGGCGCCCGTCTCCACCAGCGACCGGTCCACACCCGCCGCGAAGCGCTTCTCCGGCCACTTCTTCATCACGGCGTCCACCGTCACGTCCGACAGCTTCCTGGACGGCCGAACCAGTGCGACCGCCACGATCAGCCCCGTCAGCTCATCCACGGCGAAGACGGCCCGCTTCATGGCCGTGTCCCGCGACGTCCCGGTGTGCTCGGCGTGGGCCATGACGCCCTCGGCGAGTTCCTCCGAGTACCCCTGCGCACGCAAATACTCGGCCCCGCGGGCCGGGTGATCCGCCGCATCCGGGTACCGTTCGTAGTCGAAATCGTGCAGAAGCCCCAGCACGCCCCACCTGTCCTCGTCCTCTCCCAGGCGGCGTGCATATGCCCGCATCGCGGCCTCCACCGCGTAGGCGTGCTTCCGCAGGTTCTTGTTCTCCGTCCACTCATGCAGGACGCTCAGTGCTTCATCGCGGGCCGGCCAATCAGCCATCGGAACGCTCTCCCTTGGTCTCGGTGCCCATCCGACCCATTGTAAGGGCGCCGCCGCGCTCGTGCCAAGGTCGCCGGCCGATCAGGCACTTGAAGGCCGACAAGGGATTGCCAACGGTCCCCGCGTGCGTTAACATAGAAGAGAGAAGGTCCATGCCGTCTGTCCTTGGCATTGCCCCGACGAAGCGGTCGAAGACGCATATGCTGGAAATCCAGGTCGACTGCCAGACGCCGGATTCTCTCTCGGCCGGTCTCTGCGCCCTGCTCTCCCGCTGGGGCGAGCACGTCCCCTACGAGTGCATCGCGGGCCTGTCGGGGGCTTCGTTCTCCCCGGCCCTCCGCCGCCAGGAGACCTGCGCCTCCTGCTGGATGGACGTGGGGAGCGATGCCCGCCTGGAGTTCCTGGGCAATGCGCTGGGCTTCTCCGTTGAGGCCCTCCCCCAGCCTCTGACGCCCGAACAGGCCCGTCGCGTCGCGTGCCAGGCCCTCAAGGCCGGCGACGGCGTGCTCGTTGCGTCGCAGCACGGCTGGACGCTCCTCCCCGAGTGGCCCGTCCGCCTCGACCCGCAACCGCCCGACGCCATGCGGCTCTACATCCTCCGGCCGGCGACCCGCTACCTCTCACGATGCGAGGCGCTCCGGGACGCCCTCCGCCATGCCTCCCAGGTGGCCAACGGGTACTGCGCCGAGGACGGCGTTGCATACGGCGGCGAGCTGTACGCCGCCTGGCAGGAGCGCCTGGGATGGGACGCGTTCTGTCCCGAATGCGGAAACCATGACTGGCTGTGCGCGGAGCGGACGGCCCGCCGCGCACAGCACGGCCAGCGCGCGGCCGCCCGGTTCCTGAACCGTGCGGCCGCCCTTCTGCCCCGTTGGAGCGAGGACGCTGCCCTGCTGATGGCCGAGAACGCCTACAACGCCATGGCGCGCAAACTCACGCCCTATACGGCGCCCGGAGCCATCGCCGGGTGGTGGCACGATCGCGCGGCCCGGGCCCGCTTCGAGGCAGACGTGGCCGAGGTCGCCGACCTGCACGTCCATGCCGCCCTCAGCCTGGCCTGCCTGGCGTGTCGCCTGTGAACCTCAGAGCACCTCGGGCATGGGCTGCACGCCGGTGAGCGGCTGGCCGTCCCGGAGAATCTCCACGCTCCGGATCGTCACGGGCTTGAGCGGCCGATCCCGCCCGTCGGTCTTGACCGAGCCGATCTTCCTCAGAACGTCCAGACCTTCGCGCACACGCCCGAACACGGCGTGCTTGCCGTCCAGCCACGGCGTGGCCGCCAGTGTGATGAAAAACTGCGACCCGTTGGTGTTCGGCCCCGCGTTGGCCATCGACAGCACGCCCGTGCCGTCATGCCGGAGGTCCGGCACGAACTCGTCCGCGAAGTTCCACCCCGGCCCGCCGCGGCCGTCACCCGAGGGGCATCCGCCCTGGACCATGAAGCCCGCAATGACGCGGTGAAAGCTCAGCTCGTCGTAGAATCCCTTCGAGGCGAGATGCACGAAGTTCGCGACGGTGTTGGGCGCCTTCACGTCGTGCAACTCGAGGGTCATTGTCCCCATCGACGTGTTGATTCGTGCTGACGTTGGCATGGAACGGACCCCGGCAGAAGGAACGGCCGATCGGGTCGGACCGCGCCCGACCCCGAAAGGAATCTACGGGAAATCGCCCGATTCTGCAAGGAGGGCGCGCCCCTTCCTTGCGTCCGGACGCACGGTGTGCTCTACTGGCCTGTTCAGCAGGCGGCATCCGCACCGCCGCAGACGCCACACGAAGGGAAGGCCCGCATGATCTACCGCAAGGACGAGTTTGTGCAGCAGGATCAGGACGATAAGGAATTCCCCATCAAGCAGGTCGATCGGCTCGAGCCGGTCCCCGAAGGTCCGCCGCGCTTCATCGGGCGCGCCGCGCTGAACATGAACACCCCGATGGGGATTCAGCAGATACCGGTCTCATTCGAAATCGAGGCGGAGACGATCCAGGACGCCTTCGCACGCTACACCGAACTCGCCCGCCCCAAGCTGGAGGAAGTGAAGCAGCACGTCCAGCAGCGGCTGCGGCAACTGCACGCCGCCGAGCAGGACCAGATCGTCCGACCGGGCGGCTCCGACGGCGACCGCATCATCCGGCTCGATGACCTGAAGGGCCGGCGCTGAACGACCCGGGCAGACGCCGCCCGCCGCCGTCCCGAAGCCATCCGGGCACACGCCGTCACCGCGACCGTCGCTCAAGCTGGCGGTCGCGGCGAGCGCGGCCGCGCGCCTGATGCGTCCCCAGCACCAGGCGTTTCATCAGCGAGTGCACAACGTCCGCTGCATTTCCCGTCCGGCGACAATGGGAATCCCCGTTCCGGCCCGGTGAACTCGCCGCGCACTGAAGCCATGTGCACCTGCCGGACGGCATCCGAAGTCCACAGGAAGAAGGGCAGCTTGATCTGTTCGGGATAGCGGTCCCGGATCCTGTTGCACACGGCGGCGGCCTGCCAGCCCATGAGTTTTCGGCGCGGGCGCTTGGGACCCCGCTTGTGGGCGGCCAGGGCAGCGTGGCCGCCCCGGCGATAGGCATTCATCCAGTTGCCGACGGCCTGGCGGGTGACGCCGAACGCCACGGCGGCGGCCGTCTGCCTCATGCCGGCCAGGACGGCGTCGACGGCGCGGCGGCGTTGTTCAGCGCGACGAACGCATCCACGGTCTCCTCCTCGCCCACGCCGGCTGTCTTCTTCGCTGCCCTCGCCGCTCGCGCCTTTGTGTTCCGCACCGACTCTGCGGCCTGTGCGTCCTATTGAGTGTGGAACAGCCGCCCGCCCGCCGGGGTGGGCGGGGCGCTTGTGCCACACAAAAGGACTTGTTCAACAGGCTGCTAGGAAGCGTAAGGCGTGCACCTGCGCCTTCAGGCTTCCGCCGTGGACTGGCCGCTGATCCTCGGTCAGTGGGCCGTTCTCTTCGAGACGCCTCTTCCTGTGCAAGGTAGAGGAAGGGCCTGGCAAAACCAGGCCCTTCGTGAGGACATAGAAACCGCAGCCAAGTTCAGGATCGACGGGTGCGATCTGGAGCGTCTTCTCCTCCAGCGCCGTCGGCTTCATCTCCAGCAGTGCGTTCACCTGCTCCCAGAGCCCCTTGATCTGGCTGCACGACGTCGCAACTGCTGTCGCCCCGTTCGGCGATCAGGTGGAACATGCCGGGCGTCTCTTTGAGGGCCTGGATGAGGAAGCCGGCCTCGGCGAAGGTGGTGACAATCTCGCCCAGCGTCCAGTGACGGCACCGGACCGAGGGGAGTTCGGCGCGGACGTCGTCGGACAGAAGGTGAGCGAGGGGGAGTTCGCATTCATGGATGGTGCCGTCGAAGTAGTCCTCTGACAGGACAGCCCTGCCGTACTCGGTCGGGGTACACTTGCGCATGGGGTGGTGCTCGCCGAGGATCAGGTGGCCGCCGGGGCGCAGCAGGTTGTGGCACAGATCGGCGAACGGGCGGAGGTCGAGGAAGTAGTGTAGGACGCCGCCTTCCGTGAGGAGGATGTCGAACGGCTCGCCCAGGTCGCGTGGCTCCACCTGCAAGACGTCGGAGACGACGTACGTGATGGTCACGCCCGCCGCATCCGCGAGTTCCTCGGCGTAGCGCGCGTTGACTGGCGAGGCGTCCACGACGGTCACGTCAGCGCCAAGCATCGCAAGAGGCACAGCTTTGCGGCCAATGGACCCCAGCAGGTTGACGACGCGCTTCCCGTCGACCTGGCCAAGGTGGGGCTGGTAGCGCCTCAACTGTCCCCAGGGATCCCGCGCGATCTCCGCGGCGACGCCTCTGGGCGCACCATAGTGCTTGCACCACGCATCGTAGTACGCCGGATGCGACCACGCCGCCCGGTTCACCTCACTGTGACTCTTCTGGTCCATTCACATACCTCCCGTCGTGTCAGACCCTGCCATGCCGCAGACCTCACCGCGGATCTCCCATTTGTCGTCGCGAAGCCCGGGCTTCGCGTCCTTCCGGCCATTACACATCTCCAGGAGGCGCCTGTCAAGCCTTTGGAGGAGACCCTCTCCGCATGAGAGCGGGGGGTGCGCACCCTCACTGTGGGCGCCGCCTTGGCTTTCACCGGCCCTCTCCGAAGCAGCCTCCCCGTCGGCGAACGCATAGCACCCCGTTTCTCTGCGGCATTCGCGAGTCCACGTCAGGGCGGCGCAGGCGAAGGCCGCCGGATACGACCCCTTACCGCGGCAAACAGCTCCCGCGGGACGGCCACCTCGGCCACCTCGAAGACGACGTAACGGGCATGCCTGACCACCTTCGCCCCGATCTTCACCAAGTTCTCCCGCAGCACCGTCAGCGACCAGTGTTCCACGGGTTCCGGGAGCGCTATGCGTCGCATGGAGTTGGCCAGGTTGTAGGCCAGGGCCAGAAGCTGACGCCACGCCGCTTTGTCCATGAACCGGTGGCAGGACAGGCGCGTCCACTTCAGCGCGTTCTTGCCTTCCTTGATCCATTGCTCGCCGGTCCCGCGCCGGTTGCAGAAGTCGACCACATTCCTCGACCACCACCTCAGGTTGGTCACGATGAGGCCCACGCGAGGGAACAGCTCTCCCAGGTGCGACTCGACCTTGGCCACCACCCGCCGTGCCTTCTGCCAGGGGAATGCCCCCCGAAAACTGGACCACTTGAGATGTTAGGATGGCCGGCGCAACTGACGGCTCAAGGAGGTCCGAAGTGAAGAAGAAGCGGTTGTCGGAGGAGCAGATCGTCGGCATCCTGCAGGA
>JAAYEJ010000063.1 GCA_012728835.1 Candidatus Brocadiaceae bacterium
GACGTCCAGCGCCGGACCACCCCTGGCGCCAAGGCTACCAGAACATGCCCGCGCATTTATAGCTGCGGCAACAACCGGACATTTCTATCTGCCGTGTATAGCGGACATTTCTATCTGCGGTTGACACTCTCCTGTCTCCAGGGTTGACAACCCGACCGGAAAAACGCTATAACTATGCATACGTCGTCATAGTATATTCGTTATGGGTCCGTTTGTCAAGTGCAGAATCAGTTCCGCATCTTTTTGTCCTTGCGCTACGCTATTTCCGGCGGTATACTTGCTGTTACGGATATCGCCGATCCGCCGTGGGGAGGGGTGTGGTCATGGTGCGCACGGATACGAAGGAGCCTGTGTCTGTCGGGCAGCGGCTGCGCCGCGCCCGCGCCGACCTCGGGCTGCGCCAGGTCGAAATGGCCCGCGCAGTCGGAGTGACCCAGAGCAGCATCGCCGCCTACGAGACCGATCGCAGGCAGCCCCCCCTGCCCGTGGCCCTGGCTTTCGAGCACGTCTTCCGCATCAGCCACCGCTGGCTGCTCCATGCCCAGGGCGAGCGCCTCGTCCGCGCCGGCCCCCTCCGCCCCGCCATCCTGGCCTGTGCGCGCGAACGCAGGGCGCTGGAAGACGGCACCGACGCCGACCGCTACATCGCCGTCCCCTGCCTCCGAGACCCCGCCGACGCAGGCGCCGAGACGATCACCACGGAACAGATCGAGGAGTACTGCCTCATGCGACAGCGCGTGGCACCCCACCCCCAGCGGGTCCGCTGCCTGCGCATCCGCGGCGACGCCATGGCCCCCACACTGCCCGAGGGCAGCACGGTCGCCGTCGACACCACCCCGGTCCCCTTGCGCAACCTGGAGGGCCGCGTCGTCTGCGCCCGCACGCCCGAGGCGCCCGTCGTCGTCCGCCGCCTCCGCCTGCGCGACCCCTACGCCCTGCTCTTCTCCGAAAACCCCGACCAGCAGGCCCACCCGCCCATCATCGTCGACCTCCGCGACCGGCCGGACCCCGTCGTCGGTCAGGTCACCTGGGCCTGGGTCGACCTGCGGTAGTGCCGTGCGCTGCAACCGCGACGTTGCGCTTCAGACCCACCCCGAACGCGTTGCCCCGGGTGTTCCGCGCGGCGCCGTCCGGGTTCGCCACGGCCGCCCGCACGACCTGCCGGCCGCCCTCATGCCGCCTGCGACTGCTCGTCCGCCCCGTCGTCCGTGTCGATCGTCTCCAGTTCGGCCAGGAGGTCCGACTCGCTGATCACCTCGGAGGGCTCGCGCGTCTCGCACTCCACGTCGACCTTCTGTCCATCGACCAGTTGGAGCCCCGTGCCGTCGCCCAGAAGCGCCCTGCCCGCCTTCTGACGGCTGTGGACCATCTCCTCGATCGTCTCGATGCGCGCGACGCCCATGTGCAGGTCGGCCTTCATGTGCTCGAGCACGGCCGTCACGCTGCTGTCGAACGAACTCAGGACGGCGCCCAGCTCATTCTGGAATATGCAGGCCAGCGTGCGCCGGAAATGCTCGAGCTTCTCCTGCAGGCTCGGGATGCGGCCCTCGACCTCGACCATCCGCCGCTGGATGCTCCCGGCCTCGCGGAGCGCGTCCCGCGCACGGCCGTCGGCGGCCAGGGCCGCCTCTGCCGCGGCCTGGGCCTGCGCGTCCATCCGGTCGGCCAGATGGCGTTCGAGTTCGGCCAGCCGCCTCCGCAACTGCGCCTTCTGCACCATCTGCAAGACCATAAAACACACGGCCGCCAGCAGCACCCCGCCGAGGACCACCGCGGCACTCCAGTCCACGTTCGCCACCAGTTCCCTGAAGAACTCCGCCACCATGGCCGTCACTCCCCTACTCAGACGAACCAATGAGACCCCGCGCACGCCGCGGCCGGTCATCCGCCAGGTACGATACCGGCAGCCCGAACCCGATGGCAAGCGGGGCGTCCCCCAAGGCCGCCAGGATGCCCGCAACCGGTCTCAGAACGCCCCTCGGCGCCCGCCGCCATGCCCGCAAAACCTTGGCCCTGCCGCCCCAACGGCCTCCCACCCCTCCGCCTGGGCCCCCCCATGCACAGAAGCGTGGCGACGGCGCCGCAGGAGGATCCACGCCGCCAGCGCCGCCACGCAGACGGCCGTGACCGTCAGGATCGTCGCGTGGCCCAGGCTGGCCCACTTCGCCTGCTCGGGCGGCAGCTTCGTGCGCGGCGGTCTGC
>JAAYEJ010000064.1 GCA_012728835.1 Candidatus Brocadiaceae bacterium
GACGTCCAGCGCCGGACCACCCCTGGCGCCAAGGCTACCAGAACATGCCCGCGCATTTATAGCTGCGGCAACAACCGGACATTTCTATCTGCCGTGTATAGCGGACATTTCTATCTGCGGTTGACACACAGCGCCGGCGGCGCTTGACAGGACGCCGGGGTTGGGCTAAGTTATAAAGCCTTGCCGTTTGCTGGGAAACGCCAGCCGCGAGGGGATTGCCCATGGCCGTCGAAGATCTCTACACCAAGGCGTGTGACGCAGTCGAGCGGGCCAACTACGACTACGCGGTCGAGCTGTTCCGCGAAGTGCTGCGCCATACCCCGGATTACCCCAATGCGCGCATGGCATTGCGGGGCACCGAGAGGCGGAGGATCCAGGAGAAGGGCCGTTCGGTCGGCGCGTTGCTGACCGGCCCGCTGCGGGCCGCCGTCACGGCGCTGAAGGGCGCCGCCGCCAAGGCGCCGAAGAGGATCGAGATCTTCGAGGACTACCTGGAGACGAACCCCAACTCCTTCTGGGCCCTGAGCCGCGTCGCGGCGGCCGCCGTCAAAGCGGGCCACAAAGAGGAGGGCGTTAACCTCTACCGCGACGCGCTGAAGGTCAAGCCCACCGACAAGGCCGCGCTGCGCGCCGTCGGCGACGTTCTGATCGACATGGGCCAGCACCAGGAGGCGCTGAAATACCTGAACCGCCTTGCCGGGCTGGACCCGAAGGACAGGGACCTGCAGAGGGAAGTGCGCGATCTGTCCGCCACCCAGCACATGGTCTCGCACGACATGGAGAGCGCCGAGAGCTTCCGCGACATGATCCGCGACAAGACCATGGCCGAGCAGCTCGAGGCGAAGGGCCGCATGGCCGTGACCATGGACGACCTGCGCCGCAGCATCGAGGAGGCCGAACGCGAACTGGCCGAGCACCCCACCAACGTCCCCCGCATCCTGGGGCTCGCCCAGAAGTACCTGGACACCGGGCAACTGCCGAAGGCCCAGGCGTTCCTGCGCGAGAAGCACAAGGCGCTGCCCGACAACTACGAGGTCCGCGAGAAGCTCGGCGACGCGCAACTGCTGGCCCATGAGGCCACCGTGCGAGCGGCCCAGGAGGCCGCCCGGGCCAACCCGGCCGACGAGGCCGCCGGGCAGAAGGCGCGGGACCTGCAGCAGCGCCTGCGGGCGTTCAGGATCAAGGAATACAACTGGCGCCTCAGCCAGCACCCGACGGACCGGCACATCCAGTTGATGCTGGGCCGTGCATACTTCGACGACGGGAAGTATAATGAGGCGATCGCCGCCTGCCAGATCGCCGCGCAGGACGCACGCTTCGAGCTGGAGAGCTTCAAGATCCTCGGCCAGGCGTTCCTGCACAAGAAGCAGTTTGACCTTGCCCTGGAGCAGTTCGGCCGGGCCATCGCCAGCCACGGCGAGATGGACGACGAGGGCAAGGACCTCTACTACTGCCAGGCGGAGGCGTTGGAAGCGATGGGCAACCGAGAGGAGGCCCTGAAGGTCTATAAGCGTATCTACAGCCAGGACATCAACTTCCGGGACGTCGCCGCGAAGGTGGACGCGCTCAGCGCCTGACGCGCAGCGGCCCCGGCCCCAAGGGAGAACCCCATGCCTCACCGTGCCTCAGCCAAGAAGAGACTGCGTCAGGATCAGAAGCGGCGCTTCCGCAACAAGAGCGTGAAGAGCCGCCTGCGCACCGAAGAGAACAAGCTGAACCGCATGGTCGAACGCGGTGACGTCGAGGCGGCCGCCGTGCAGAGCCGGCTGCTGACGAAGCTCCTGCAGCAGGCGGCCGCCGGCGGCGTGGTCCACGCCAACCGCGTTGCCCGCAAGCAGGGGCAGATCGACCGTTGCCTGGACACCCTCGCGAAGCCCCGGGCATCCTGACCGCCCGCGCGGCCTACTCGAACAACCGGGCCTGGTCCGGGCGGGGAGGGGGGCGGTACTCCGCCGCCAGGCGGGCCAGTTCCTGCGCGGTGGGCATGCACGCCAGGTCCAGCGCGCACGCCCCCAGGCGCACCAGCTTCCGAACCGCGCGTGCGTGCTCGTCCCGGCGGCCGCCGGCCGCGATGAACAGCGGCCGGCCCATCCGCAGCGCCCAGCGGCTGGTGTGCCACGTCCCCCCCACGTCGCGCGGCTCGAAGGCCACGACGGCCTCGCTGAGGGCCACGATCGTGCGGTTGCGGATCAGTGCCTGAGGCGTGCGCCAGCGCGATTGGGGCGGGAACTGCCCCAGGCAGAACCAGCCCGCCCGCGCCAGTTCCCAGGCCGCCAGCCCCCGGCGCCGGAACCGGGCCAGCCCTGCGGCCGGCACGGCGAGCGTGCCGCCCGCCCGTGCCGCCGCAGTGTGGGCGGCCATGTCGATGCCGTCGGCGCCTCCGCTGACGACCGCGATCCCATCCTCTGCCAGGCTGCAGGCCAGGGCTCGGGCGGCGGCGACGGCCGCCGGCGACGGCCGCCGCGACCCCACGACGGCGACGCGCCGCCGCCGCAGCAGGGCCGGGTCCCCCGTGGTGAACAGCACGGGCGGGGCGTGCGGACCCAGGAAGCGCGCCAGGTCGGGGGGGTAGCCGGGGTCGCCGGTCAGGACCACGCGGACGCCCAGGGGCTCCATGCGCTGGAGCAGGGCGCGGCCCGTGCCGAGCGGGTCTTCGGCGGCCGCCAGCGCGGCGGCGGCGGGCGCCGTGAGGGCCAGCTCGCGCCGGAGTCGATCGGCCGGCCAGGCGGCGACGCAGTGGAGGGGTGCGCCGAGCTGCCGGGCGGCCCGCTTCAGGCGGGCGACGGTCGCCGGCCCCACCCCGTCGACCGCACACAGGCCGATCATGCACAGGCGTTCGGGCGTGTCGCTGGCCAATGTCTGAGCCTCCGGTGCGGGTATAGACTACACGTGCGACGGGCGGAATGCAAGCGGCGGGGCGCGGCGCCGGGCCGGCGGTGCACGGGGTCTCGGACGGGCACTTGAAACGGGCGGGGCGGTCGTATATAACCGGGGGGAGCGCTAGTGTAGCTCAACGGCAGAGCAGCGGTTTTGTAAACCGCAGGTTAGGGGTTCAAGTCCCCTCACTAGCTCCACCGTCGGATACGTGTCGGCCGGGCCCGCGGGGCACGGCGGCCACAGAGGCGCGATGGGCAGGTTCCCGAGCGGCCAAAGGGGACAGACTGTAAATCTGTTGGCGATGCCTTCGGAGGTTCGAATCCTCCCCTGCCCACCAGAACGGGACGCGGGCGTAGCTCAACGGCAGAGCGCCGGCCTTCCAAGCCGGCCGTTGTGGGTTCGAGTCCCATCGCCCGCTCCACCATCCGAACGTGGCGTTTCTTCTTGACTTGTTCGAGTGCGCGTGCTAAGATTTCTGCATTCGATGGTGTGTACGGCGTGCGTCGTCGCAAGGGGTGGTTACCCTGTCTTCCGGGCCAGTCCCGCCATTGTGATGAACTGACCGCGCGGCCGTAGTGTTGCGTACCCAAGCTGCTGTAGCTCAGTGGTAGAGCGCGTCCTTGGTAAGGACGAGGTCATGGGTTCAAGCCCCATCAGCAGCTCCATCCGCCCGTATCTGACGGCGGTTCTCCGAACGGCGTCGGACCGTCGGACTTTGAGGAGCTGAACGTGCAGCAGGACGCCGGGGGGCCGCGTCGGGTTGCCTCAGAATCGGCCGAGACGGACTCGTTTTCGTGCAGACCGTGAGAGAAGACGACACTTACCGGAGGTAGAACTGGACAATGGCCAAGGAGATCTTCAAGCGAACGAAGCCCCACGTCAACGTCGGGACCATCGGCCACGTTGACCACGGGAAGACCACCCTGACCTCGGCGATCACGCAGTATCTGAGCAAGAGGGGGCTGGCCGAATCCCGCAGCTTCGACAGCATCGACAACGCTCCGGAAGAGCGCGAGCGCGGCATCACCATCCAGACGCAGCACGTCGAGTACCAGACCGAGAACCGCCACTACGCCCATGTCGACTGCCCCGGGCACCGTGACTACATCAAGAACATGATCACGGGCGCCGCGCAGATGGACGGCGCGATCCTGGTGGTCAGCGCCGCCGACGGCCCGATGCCCCAGACCAAGGAGCACGTGCTGCTGGCGCGCCAGGTGAATGTGCCCGCCATCGTCGTTTTCCTCAACAAGGTGGACCAGCTTGACGACCCCGAGCTGCTGGAGCTGGTCGAGCTGGAAGTGCGCGACATCCTCAACGCCTACCAGTTCCCGGGCGACGACATCCCGTTCGTGGCCGGCTCGGCCCTGAAGGCCATGGAACAGCCGGACGACGAAGAGGCCACGCGCTGCATCAGCGAGCTGATGAAGGCCCTGGACGAGTACGTCCCGGAGCCGGTCCGGCCGGTCGACCAGCCGTTCCTGATGCCCGTCGAGGACGTCTTCAGCATCAAGGGGCGCGGCACGGTGGGCACGGGGCGCATCGAGCGCGGCGTGGTTCGCGTGGGCGACGACGTCGAGATCGTCGGCCTGACCAGCGAGGTGCGCAAGACGGTTGTCACCGGCGTCGAGATGTTCCGCAAGACCCTCGATTCGGGCCAGGCGGGCGACAACGTCGGCGTGCTCCTGCGCGGCGTCGAGAAGGACGAACTCTCGCGCGGCGAGGTGCTGGCCAAGCCCGGCTCGATCACGCCGCACACGAAGTTCGAGGCGAACGTCTACGTGCTGACGGCCGAGGAAGGCGGGCGCCACAAGCCCTTCTTCCCGGGCTACCGCCCGCAGTTCTACTTCCGGACGACCGACGTGACCGGCAGCATCTCCCTGCCGGAAGGCGTGGACATGGTCATCCCCGGCGACAACGTGACGCTCGAGGTGGAGCTGATCACGCCGATCGCCATGGAAGAGCAGCTCCGGTTCGCCATCCGCGAGGGCGGCAACACGGTCGGGGCGGGCGTTGTGACCAAGGTCCTCCAGTAGCGGGTTCCGGCCGATGCGCGAACACGTGACCATGGAATGCACCGAGTGCCACCGCGAGAACTACCGGACGTCGAACGAGACCCGCGGCGGCAAGCGGCTGGAGTTGAAGAAACACTGCCCCCAGTGCCGACGGCACACGGTCCATCGGCAGAAGCGCAAGTAGAAGAACCCTGCGCGTGCCCCCCGGGCGTCTCCCTCGGGGCACGCGTGCCGACCTGTGAGGCTCAGTGCAGGCCAGTAGCTCAATTGGTAGAGCACCGGTTTCCAAAACCGGCGGTTGGGGGTTCGAGTCCCTTCTGGCCTGCCAGCCGGCATTGGGGCCGGCGCACGCCGTGCGGATGCGACAGCGCTCAACATACCTTCATGTGGTGACCTGAGGCTTGGCTGCCTACCGACCCGAACAGGGAGTCTACGCGCGGTTTGTTGCCGGCGCAGCGGCGCTGCTGCTGGCCTTGTTCGCCAGCGTGCGCGTCTACCAGGAGCTGTACGAAGCCGAGTCGACGGTGGCCCTGTTCGGCGCCGATGTGCCCGTCTCGGCCGTGTGGGCGTCCGTGCTGTTCATCATCCTGGCCGCCCTCACGTTCGTGTTCACCTACGGGGTACACACGGGGTTCAAGGCCCTGGACAGGACGAGCCGTGCCCTGATCGACCTGCTCATCGACACCCAGATGGAGCTGAGCAAGGTCTCATGGCCGGGCTCCGACGTGCTGATTCGATCCACGTCTGCGGTGCTCATCTCGATCGTCCTGCTGGGTGTGTTCCTGGTGGGCGTGGACTCGCTGGTGGCCAGCGCCCTCCGTTTTCTGGGCGTGCTGCCTTGACCTCCCGGAGCGGCGAGGGACCCGATCTATGACCGACACGGCACATGAGCCGGAGAATGCGGCCGCCGAAGCGCGATGGTTCGTTCTGCGCGTGCAGAGCAACCGTGAGGAGAGCGTGCGCGTCAACCTCGGCAAGCTGCTCGAGCTGGAGAAGGTCCGCGACCGCGTCCCCCAGATCCTCGTGCCGACCGAGGCCATTACCGAGGTGCGGGGGGGCAAGCGCCACGTCGTCCAGCGCAAGCTCTACCCGGGCTACGTGATCGTGCAGGTCGTCGTGGACGAGCAGGGGACCATCCCGCAGGACCTGTGGCAGTTGATCCGCGAGACCGGCGGGGTCGGCGACTTCATCGGGGCCGAGAAGCCCTGGCCGATGTCGGACGGCGAGGTGGCCCGGATCCTCGGGCAGACCGAGGAGGTCCAGGAAGAGGCCCCGAAGCTGAAGATCGACCTGAAAGAGGGGCAGATGATCCAGATCAAGGAGGGCCCCTTCAAGAGCGTCGAGGGATACGTCGAAGAGGTGAACCCTGCCAGCGGGAAGGTCAAGGTCGTCATCAACATCTTCAACCGGGCAACACCGGTCGAACTGGAATACTGGCAGGTGCAGGTGCTGTGAGCGGCCCTCTGAGGGCCTGCGGCAACCCTACGGGAAGAACGTCCAATGGCAAAGAAGAAGCAGCCGACCGCCGTGGTGAAGGTGCTGGTGACCGGAGGGCAGGCGAACCCCGCTCCGCCTCTCGGCCCTACCCTCAGCCAGCACCGCGTGAGCATTTCGGAGTTCATCAGCAAGTTCAACGAACGCACCCGCGACCAGATGGGCGTGCCGCTGCCGGCGATCGTCTATGTCTACCGGGACGGGTCGTTCGATTTCGAGGTCAAGACGCCGCCGGCGTCCTATCTGATCAAGCGCGCCGCCGGGGTCGTTCAGGGATCCGGCGCCGCGGGGCGCACCTCGGCCGGGACCATCACGCGCAGCGCGTTGCGGCAGATCGCCGAGCAGAAGATGACGGACCTGAACACCGACGACGTGGAGGCCGCCATGCACGTCATCGAGGGGACCGCCCGGAGCTGCGGCGTCCAGGTCGTAGACGACTGAGCCGGCGGCCCGCCATACACCATATCGCCAGGAACGAACGCCATGCCGCGCACGAGTCGCAGATACAGGGAATCGCAGACGCACGTCGAGAGCGGCCGCCTCTACACGCTCACGGACGCGCTGGCCGCGCTGAAGACCATGGCGCCGGCGCGGTTCGACGAGACCGTGGAGTGCGCCGTGAAGCTGGGCATTGACCCGCGCCACAGCGACCAGCAGGTTCGAGGCAGCTTCAGCCTGCCGCACGGCACCGGCAAGACGCGCGTGGTGGCCGTCTTCGCAGAAGGCGAACGGGCCGAGGCCGCCCGGGCCGCCGGGGCCGACGTGGTCGGCTCCGACGACCTGATCGAGAAGGTCCAGGGCGGGTTCACCGACTTCGACGTGGCGCTGGCCAGCCCGGACATGATGGGGCGCATCGGTCGGCTGGGCCGCGTGCTCGGCCCCCGCGGCCTGATGCCTTCGCCCAAGGCCGGCACGGTCCGCGAGGACGTCGGCGAGGCCGTCAAGGAGTTCAAGGGCGGGCGCATCGAGTTCCGAAACGACGCGACCGGGAACATCCACGTGCCGGTCGGCAAGGTGTCCTTCTCCGTCGAGGCGTTGGCGGAGAACGTCCGCGCCGTGCTGGACCAGCTCGTGAGGTCCAAGCCGCCGGCGGCCAAAGGCCGGTACATTCAGAAGGTCTACGTCAGCTCGACCATGAACCCCGCGCTGCAGGTCGAGGCGGGTTCGTCAGCACCGGGAGCAAACTGAGAGATGCCCCAGCAAGTCAAGGAACTGATGCTCAAGGAACTGACCGAGGAGTTCCGCGACATTCGGCGCACGGGGTGCGTCGTCGTGGGCTACCACGGCATGAAGGCCGACGAAAGCCGCCTGGTCCGTCAGGAAGCGCGGCGTCAGGGCAGCCGGATGATGGTGGTGAAGAACTCGCTGTTCGCCCGGGCGGCCAGCGATCTGGGTGCCTGCGGCCTGAGCAGCCTGCTGGACGGCCCCACCGCCGTCGTGCAGGGCCCCAGCGCGGTGGAGGCCGCGCGAGCCGCCCAGGCGATGGCCAGGGCCTGTGCTGCGCTGGAGGTGAGGGGCGTCTACGTCGACGGCCAGGTGCTGGGCCCCGAGGGCGTTCGCAAGCTGGCCGACATACCCAACCGCGAGACGCTTCTGAGCATGTTCGCCGGCGCCCTGATGGCGCCGCTGCGTCGGCTGGCCGGCGGCCTGCTGGACAGGCCCCGGGCGCTCCTGAACGTGCTGGAGCAGATGAAGGACCGCAAGGCCGGAGGAAGTGCGGATTCGCAGCGGGAGTGACCCCGCGCACTTGTCAACAGGGATCATTTAGAGACTCTCGCAGTACACAGGAGGCCCTGGAGCATGTCGGATGCAACGGAAGCGACCGCCACTGCGGAATGCCCCGCAAAGGTGCAGGAAGTGCTGGACAGGATCAGCGAGTTCACGCTGCTGGAGCTCTCCGAGCTTGTGAGCGCGTTTGAGAAGCGGTTCGGCATCACCGCCGCCGCCCCGGTGGCCATGGCCGCCATGGCCCCGGGTGCCGCCGCGGCGGAGGCCGAGGAAGACGCCGAGCCCTCGTCGTTCAAGGTCGTCCTGAAGGGCTTCGGCGACAACAAGATCCAGGTCATCAAGGCCGTTCGCGCCGTCACCAATCTGATGCTGAAGGAAGCGAAGGCTGTGGTCGAGGAAGTGCCCTCCACCCTGAAGGAAGGCCTGTCCAAGGAGGAAGCCGAGAAGTGCGTTGCCTCGCTGGTCGAGGCCGGTGCTGAGGCGGAGATTCAGCCCGAGTAGCGGCAGGGGGGGGCGGGGCGGGTGATCTCGCCCCGCTCGCCCACAGAAGGCGGACCGTCCGCGCACGACGGGCGGGCGGCCGTTCTACAGGCGATCAGGGGAGCGAAAGGTGAACATGGACATCCGCAACTTCTCCAAGGTCGGGGCGGTCATGGACGTGCCTGACCTGACCAGCATCCAGAGGGATTCCTACAGGGAATTCCTGCAGCTGGATGTGCCGCCGGATCGCCGCGAGGATGTCGGCCTGCAGCACATACTGGGCGAGGTGTTCCCGATCGTGAACGAGGCGAAGCGCATCCGCCTCGACCTCGTCAACTACCGCCTGGGCAAGCCGCGCTACATGCCCGAGCAGTGCCTGCAACTGCGGCTCACCTATGGCCGGCCCTTCTACGTGCGCGTGCGCCTCACCAAGGAAGACGAAGTCATCGAGGAAGACGTCTACCTGGGCGAGATGCCCATCATGCTCGGCGGCGGCGAGTTCATCATCAACGGGGCCGAGCGGGTCATCGTCACTCAGCTTCACCGTTCGCCCGGGTGCGACTTCTCCCGCGAGATCGTCGGCGACCGTTCCCTCCATGCCTGCCGCATCATCCCCCAGCGGGGAAGCTGGCTGGAGATGGAGGTCAACCGGCGGGATTCGCTGGCGTGCCAGCTCGACCAGAGCGGCAAGATCCCCGCCACCCTCGTGCTGCGGGCGCTGAGCCCGGACCGGGCCACCGACGAGGCGATCCTCGGCATCTTCTACCAGATCGAGACCGTCCGGTTCACCCAGGGGACCGCCGGGTCGAAGCTCAGGGACCGTGTCAGCGCCGGGGCCGTGACTGCTGCGGACGGCGAACTGACCCTCGTCGAGGCCGGCGAGCGGATCACCGAAGAAGCCGCCCAGCAACTGGCCCAGGCCGGCCGCAAGAGCCTGCGCGTGCTCCCGACCGGGTTCGATCCCCTGATCCTCAACACCCTGGCCGAAGACCGCAGCTACGACCACGAATCGGCCGTCAAGGAACTCTACGGCAAGCTCAGGCCCGGCACGCCGTTCACCTACGAGAAGGCGCGCCAGACCATCTGGGAGAAGTTCTTCGACCCGAATCGCTATCAGCTCGGCGCCGTCGGTCGGTTCCGCATGAACAGGAAGTTCAACGATGAGGTCCCCGTCGAGCAGCAGACCCTGCGCCCGGACGACATCGTCAACGCCATCCGCTACATGATGGCCCTCCGCGAGGGGCATGGGCACGCCGACGACATCGACCACCTGGGCAACCGGCGCGTGCGCACAATCGGCGAACTGGCCGCCGACCAGCTCCGCAAGGGCTTCCTGAAGATGCAGCGCACCGTGCAGGACCGCATCAACCTGAAGGACCCCAAGGGGTTCACGCCCAGGAACCTGATCAACAGCAAGACGGTGAGCGCGGCGATCAACTTCTTCTTCGGCCGCAGCGAGCTGTCGCAGATCGTCGACCAGACCAACCCCCTGAGCCAGTTGACCAACGAACGCCGCCTGAGCGCCCTCGGACCGGGCGGGCTGAACCGGAAGCGGGCCGGCTTCGACGTGCGCGACGTTCACATCAGCCACTACGGGCGGATCTGCCCGATTGAGACCCCAGAAGGCACGAACATCGGCCTGATCACCTCCCTGGGGCTCTACGCCACGGTCGACGAGTTCGGGTTCCTGGTCACCCCCTACCGCGTGGTCAGGGACGGGCAGCCGACCGACGAGATTCGTCTGCTGCGGGCCGATGAGGAGGAAGACGCCTACATCGCGCCGGCCGATGCCCGCCTGGAGGACCACAAGGGGACCGACACGGTCAAGGTGCGGCACCGGGGAGACCTGATCGAGACGCGCGCGCGCGACATCCAGTATGCCGACGTCTCTCCCCAGCAGATCGTGGGCGTCAGCGCCAGCCTGATCCCCTTCCTGGAGCACAGCGACGCGAACCGCGCCCTGATGGGGTCGAACATGCAGCGCCAGGCCGTGCCGCTTCTGCGGTGCGAGCCGCCCCTGGTGGCGACCGGCGCGGAGAAGCCCGTCGCCGCCAACTCCGGCATGGTCGTCGTGGCCGAGGCCCCGGGCACGGTGACCTTTGCGGACAGCACGCGGGTCGTGGTCGACAGCAAAGCCTACCGGCTTCGCAAGTTCCGCGGGCTGAACCAGAAGACATGCCTGAACCAGCGGCCGGTCGTCCGGGTGGGGCAGAAGGTCAAGACGGGCGACGTGCTGGCCGACGGCGCCGCCACCAAGGGCGGCGAACTCGCCCTGGGCAGGAACGTCATGGTCGCCTTCATGCCCTGGGAGGGCTACAACTTCGAGGACGCGCTGCTGATCAGCGAGAGCCTGCTGGAAGACGACGCCTACACGTCGTTCCACATCGAGGTGTTCGAGGCGGAGATCCGCGAGACCAAGCTGGGCAAGGAGGAGTTCACCCGGGACATCCCCAACGTGTCCGACCAGCAGCTCCGCAACCTCGACGCCTCGGGCATCATCCTGGAGGGCACGTGGGTCGCCCCGGGCGACATCCTGGTCGGCAAGGTCGCGCCCAAGAGCCGCAGCGAACTGACGCCGGAGGAGAAGCTGCTCTACGCCATCTTCGGCAAGGCCGGCGAGGACGTCAAGAACGACTCGCTCGTCGTGCCTCCCGGCGCGGACGGCGTCGTGGTCGAGACGCAGAAGTTCAGCCGCCGGTCCTACCTGAGCGAGCAGGAGCAGGAGGAGGTCAACGAGAGGTCCGACGCGATCAACGCCGAGTACGGCCGCAAGATCGCGGCCCTGTTCGCCGAGGCGACCGCGGCGATGGAGCGGGAGATCGGCCGGTCCCTGGTCGATACCCGCAGCGGGCGGGCCTTCGAAGTGACCCAGACGATGGACTGGGAGGAGGTGCTCGAACTGGAGGAGCAGTTCGAGCCCGGCGTGATGGAGTTCGAAGGCGCGCGGGACAGCGCGCGGATCGCGAGGATCTACGAGCCCTACGCCGACCAGATCGAGGAACTGAAGGCGGAGCGCGACGGCCAGTTGGTCGAGTTCATCAGCGGCGACGAACTGCCCAGCGGCGTGCTCGAGATGGTGAAGGTCTACATCGCCACCAAGCGGAAGCTCTCGGTCGGCGACAAGATGGCGGGGCGCCACGGCAACAAGGGCGTCATCGCCAAGATACTGCCCCGCGAGGACATGCCGTTCCTGGCCGACGGGACGCCGGTGGACGTGGTGCTGAACCCGCTGGGTGTGCCGAGCCGCATGAACGTCGGGCAGATACTGGAGACCCACCTCGGCTGGGCCGCCAGGGTGCTCGGGTTCCAGGCCGTCACGCCCGTCTTCGACGGCGCCTCCGAGGAGGAGATCCGGGCCTGCCTGCGCGAGGCCGGGCTGCCCGAAGACGGCAAGACGGTGCTCTACGACGGCCGCACCGGGGAGCCGTTCCATCAGAGGGTCACCGTCGGGCACATGTACATCATGAAGCTCGGACACCTGGTGGACGACAAGGTCCATGCGCGGGCCACCGGGCCCTACAGCCTCATCACGCAGCAACCGCTCGGCGGGAAGGCGCGCAGCGGCGGCCAGAGGTTCGGAGAGATGGAGGTCTGGGCCCTGGAAGCGTACGGCGCCGCGCACATCCTGCAGGAGCTGCTCACGGTCAAGAGCGACGACATCGAGGGCCGCACGAAGATCTACGAGTCCATGGTCAAGGGCGAGAACGTGCTCGAGGCCGGTGTCCCCGTCGCCTTCGAGGTGCTGTGCAACGAGATCAAGGGGCTGTGCCTGAACATCCGCCTGGAGAAGGAAGGCATATAGCGCGGCGACCTTCGGGGCGGCGCGCGTCGCCCCGAAGACGCTGCGAGACGCATGGCGGCGCGGCGCGCCCGCCGCCGCACGGAGTCGGATTTCCCGGTGTCTTACCGGAGGCAATCGGACATGCTGGACGGCAGCTATGATCGGATCAACGAGTACAAGGCGGTGAAGATATCGCTCGCTTCGCCCGCCGACGTGCGGAGCTGGTCCTACGGCGAGGTCAGCGAGCCGGAGACGATCAACTACAGGACCTACCGCCCGGAGCGCGACGGCTTGTTCTGCGAGCGCATCTTCGGGCCGGATCGGGACTGGGAGTGCAGCTGCGGCAAGTACCGCGGCATGAAGCACAAGGGCATCGTCTGCGACCGCTGCGGCGTCAAGGTCACTCACAGCCGCGTGCGCCGTTACCGCATGGGCCATATCACCCTGGCCGCGCCCGTGGTGCACATCTGGTTCTTCAAGAGCATGCCGTGCCGCCTCGGCAACCTGCTGGGCATCAAGAGCACCGACCTGCAGCGCATCATCTACTTCCAGAACTTCGCCGTCACCGACCCCGGCGATACCCCGCTCGAATACCAGCAACTGCTCACCGAAGAGGAATACCGCCAGGCCCAGCGCGAATACGGCGAGCGCGCCTTCACCGCCCTGATGGGCGCCGAAGCCGTCAAGTCGTTCCTGCGGGACCTGGACCTCGACCAGCTCTGCACCGAACTGCGCGCCGAGATGAAGACCTGTAGCTCCAAGCAGCGCTACAAGAAGATCGTCAAGCAACTGACCGAGGCCGAGGCGCTCAAGGACAGCGAGAACCGCCCCGAGTGGATGGTCCTGGACGTTATCCCCGTCATCCCGCCGGACCTGCGGCCCCTCGTGCTGCTGGACAGCGGCAACTTCGCCTCCAGCGACCTGAACGACCTCTATCGCCGCATCATCAACCGCAACAACCGTCTCAAGAAGCTCCTGGACCTGAACGCGCCCGACGTGATCATCCGCAATGAGAAACGCATGCTGCAGCAGGCCGTCGACGCCCTGTTCGACAACAGCCGCTGCAAACGCCCGGTCATGGGCAGCAGCAACCGCCCGCTGAAGTCCCTGACGGACATGATCAAGGGCAAGCAGGGGCGGTTCCGCGAGAACCTGCTCGGAAAGCGCGTCGACTACTCCGCCCGCAGCGTCATCGTCGTCGGTCCGGAACTCCGGCTCCATCAGTGCGGCCTGCCGAAGAAGATCGCCCTGGAACTCTACCAGCCCTTCATCATCCGCAAGCTGAAAGAGAAGGGCATCGCCGATACCCTCAAGAACGCGAAGAAGGAACTGGAGAGCAAGACCGACGAGGTCTGGGACGTGCTCGACGAGGTGATCGACCGGCATCCGGTGCTCCTGAACCGCGCCCCGACCCTGCACCGGATGGGCATCCAGGCGTTCGACCCCGTCCTGGTGGAAGGGAACGCCATCCGGCTGCACCCGCTGGTCTGTCGCGGCTTCAACGCCGACTTCGACGGCGACGCCATGGCCGTGCACCTGCCGCTGAGCATCGAGGCCCAGATCGAGGCCAAGACGCTCATGATGGCGCCGCACAACGTCTTCACGCCGCAGAGCGGCCGCCCGATCATCGGCCCGTCGCACGACATCGTCCTCGGCGCCTATTACCTCACCGTGGAGCCGCGCGAGGCGCAGCCCGTCGTGCACAGCTACAGCAACCTGGCCGAAGTCCACATGGCCCACGCGCAGAGGCGCATCGGCATCCACTCCCGCGTCCGGGTGCGGATGCGCAGTCTGACCGAGGTCGTCACCAAGGACGACGAGCCGCCGGCTGCGCCCCAGGGGCTTCTGGAGACGACCGTCGGGCGGATCATCTTCAACGACATCCTCCCGGAGGGCCTGCCGTTCTACAACTGCCCGCTGGCCAGCCGGGGTCTGAGTCGCGTCATCCACGACTGCTACCGGCGCCTGGGCCGTCAGCAGACGGTCGAGATGCTCGACGCCATCAAGGACCTGGGGTTCCACGCCGCCACCGAAGCGGGCATCTCCTTCGCGATGCAGGACCTGCGGCTGCCGCCGAACAAGGAGAAGATCCTCGCCGAGACCGAGAAGCTCGTCAAGAAGGTCAGCAACGCCTATCGCGAAGGGGCCATCACGGACGTGGAGCGCAGCCAGCGCGTCATCGACGAGTGGAACGCGGCCACCGATGCCGTGGCCAAGGAGATGTTCAGCGAACTGGCCTCGGACGAGCGAGACGGCCGGCCCTACCTGAACCCCGTCTACCTGATGATGGAGTCCGGCGCGCGCGGCAAGTCCCTGCAGGTCAGCCAGTTGGCCGGCATGCGCGGCCTGATGGCCAAGCCCAGCGGACAGATCATCGAGACCCCCATCAAGGCGAACTTCCGCGAGGGGCTCGACGTGCTGGAGTACTTCAGCTCCACGCACGGCGCCCGCAAGGGCCTGGCGGACACCGCCCTCAAGACGGCTGAGAGCGGCTACCTCACCCGCCGGCTGGCCGACGTCGCTCAGAACGTCATCGTCGCCGTCGAGGACTGCGGCACCACCAACGGCGTCACCAAGGGGCCCGTTGTGCGGGGCGACCGGATCGTCGTGCCGCTGCGCGACATCGTGACCGGCCGCGTCGCCCGCGACAACATCGTGGACCTGATCCGCGACGAGGTCATCGTTCGCGAAAACCAGGTGATCACCGAGGAGATCGCCCGTCGGATCGAGGAGCTGGACGAGCGCATGAAGATCCGCGTCCGCTCCCCGCTGACCTGCGAGGCCGAGAGCGGAGTCTGCGCCATGTGCTACGGCATGGACCTGGCACGCAAGACGCTGGCCGAGATCGGCCTGACCGTGGGCATCCTGGCCGCCCAGTCGATCGGCGAACCCGGCACGCAGCTGACCATGCAGACGTTCCACATCGGCGGCGTGGCCATCGGCGGCAGCCAGGAGAGCGAGATCGCCACCAAGCGCGGCGGCGCCGTCCGGTTCGAGAACCTGGAGGTCGTGCGCGACCCGGAAGGCCGCAACGTGTCGATCAGCCGCCATGGCGAGATCGTCATCGCGGACGACAAGGGACGCGAACTCGAGCGCCACAGCGTGCCGCTCGGGGCCGGGGTGCTCGTGGCCGAGGGCGAGGCCGTTCGCAAGGGGCAGACGCTCGTCGAGTGGGACCTGCACTTCACCCCCGTGCTGGCCGAGGTCAGCGGCAAGGTCCGCTACGAGGACATGGTCGACGGCAAGACCGTGCGCACCGAGCGTGACGAGACGCACGGCACGAGCCGGAAGGTCGTCATGGAGCACAAGGGGGACATGCACCCCCAGATCCTGATCGAAGGCCCCGACGGCAACATCCTGAGCCTGTACCCGCTGCCCGAGAAGGCCATCGTCGAGGTCGAAAACGGCCAGACGATCACCGCCGGCACCCGCCTGGCCAGGACGCTGCGCGAGGTGCAGCGCACGCAGGACATCACCGGCGGCCTGCCGCGGGTGACCGAGCTGTTCGAGGCCCGACGCCCGCGCGACCCGGCCGTTATCAGCGAGATCGACGGCATGGTGACCGACATCGAGCGCCGGCGCGGCCGCACCGCCATCCGCGTGGAAGACCCCGAGACGGGCTACCAGTCCGAGCACGTCGTACCCGCAGGCAAGCACCTGCGCGTCAACCGCGCCGACCGGATCACCGCCGGCCAGGCGCTCGTCGACGGCCCACTGGTGCTCGACGACATCCTGAGGATCAGCGGCGAAGAGGCCCTGCACAACTACATGCTGCAGGAGATCCAGAACGTCTACCGCACACAGGACGCCACGATCGATGACAAGCACTTCGAGGTGATCATCTCCCAGATGACCAGGCGGGTGCGCGTGACCGACCCCGGCGACACCTACTTCCTGCCGGACCAACTCGTCGACAAGTTCGAGTTCCGAAAAGCCAACGAACGCGTCATCGGCCAGAACGGCGAACCGGCCCAGGCCGAACCCGTCCTGCTGGGCATCACGAAGGCCGCGCTGTCCAGCGAGAGCTTCATCAGCGCCGCGTCGTTCCAGAATACGACGCGTGTGCTCACACAGGCCGCCCTGGCCGGCAAGGTCGACGTGCTGGCCGGACTGAAGGAGAACGTCATCCTGGGGCACCTGATCCCGAGCGGCACCGGGTTCCCCGCCTTCGCGTCCGCCGACGTGCGACGGCTGGCCCCGGCGGCGGCCCAGGAGCTTGAAGCGCCGACCGAGACCGGGTAGAATACACGTTCCGTCGAATCCGGAAGACCAACGAGCGAGATGCGTGCATGGCAACGATCAGTCAGCTGGTGAAGAGGGGCCGCAAGGCTCCGCAGAAGAAGACGCAGAGCCCCGACCTGATGAAGTGCCCCCAGAAGAGGGGCGTCTGCCTGTATGTCAGCACCCGCTCGCCCAAGAAGCCGAACTCGGCCCTCCGGAAGGTGGCCCGCGTGCGACTGAGCAACGGGCGCGAAGTTACGGCCTACATCCCGGGCGAATCCCACAACCTGCAGGAGCACAACATCGTGCTCGTTCGCGGCGGGCGCGTCCGTGACCTGCCGGGCGTTCGCTACCACATCGTGCGCGGCACGCTGGACGCCATGGGCGTTCCCGGCCGCCGGAGCAGCCGGTCCAAGTACGGCGTCAAGGCGGGCAGTTAGGCCGGCCGCGCGCCTTCGTCCACAGGAAACAACTGATCCATGACGCTGACCTACGACTTCCCCGATCCGCACCTCGAGCCGGACCCCCGCTTCAAGAGCAAGCTGGTGGGCAAGTTCATCAACTGCCTGATGCACCGGGGGAAGAAGAGCGTCGCCGAAGCCATCTTCTACCGGGCCATGGACGTCGTGGCGGAACGCACCGAACGCGAGAACGCGCTCGAAGTCTTCGAAACCGCCCTCGGCAACATCGCGCCCATCATCGAAGTGCGCTCCCGCCGCGTCGGCGGCATGACGTACCAGGTCCCGACCGAGGTGAGCGGAAAGCGCCGCGTCTCCCTGGCCATCCGCTGGATCCTGGAGGCGACGCGCAACAAGAAGGGGCGGCCCGTCTACCTGCGTCTGGCCGACGAATTGACCGACGCCTATCGCCGCCAGGGCACGGCCTACGAACGCCGGGAGAACACCCACAAGATGGCCGAAGCCAACCGCGCGTTCGCTCACTTCTCGAGGCGCCGCTGAGCGTCCCCGCACTGAGGAAGGCAGCCAGGCTGCTCCCATGCCCGGGAGGGGTCGGCTGCCTTCCGTGTTTTGCGGGCCCGGCGCCCTCCCATGCGACCGGATGAAGCGATGAACCTGGACAGACTGCGCAACATCGGCATCGCCGCCCACATCGACGCCGGCAAGACCACCGTCTCGGAACGGATCCTCTACTACGGCGGCCGCCTCCACCGCATGGGAAGCGTCGACGAGGGCACCGCCACCATGGACTGGAAGCCCCAGGAGCAGGAGCGCGGCATCACCATCGTCTCAGCCGCCACCTCGTGCTTCTGGACGCCGCGCCCCTACGACCCCCAGGCCCGCGAACAGCAGTACCAGATCAACGTCATCGACACGCCCGGGCACGTCGACTTCACCATGGAAGTCGAACGCTGCATGCGCGTCCTGGACGGCGTCGTCGTCGTGTTCTGCGCCGTCGGCGGCGTGCAGGCACAGAGCGAGACCGTCTGGCACCAGGCCGAGCGCTACCGCGTGCCGCGCATCTGCTTTGTGAACAAGATGGACCGTGCCGGCGGCGACTTCCTGCAGGTCGTCGACGAGATACGCACGCGCCTGGGCGGCCACCCCGTGCCCGTGCAAATGCCGCTCGGAGAAGGGGCCGACTTCGCCGGGGTGATCGACCTGATCGGCCGGCGCGCCATCCTGTTCAACGACGAGTCCCTCGGCGCGCGCTGCGAACTCCAACCCGTCCCTGAGGAACTCGCCGGCGAGGCCGAACACCGGCGCGCCCTGCTGGTCGAAGCGCTCTGCGAGAACGTGGACTGGCTGGGTGACAAGTTCCTGGCCGAAGAGCCCATCGAACCGGCCGACCTGATGCGTGCGGCCCGCCAGGCCTGCATCGCCGGAACCGTGCACCTGGTCTTCTGCGGTGCCGCACTGCGCAATCGCGGCATCCAGCCCCTCATGGACGCCGTCTGCGACTACCTTCCCGCGCCCGACGACGTGCCGGCCATCGCCGGCACCGAACCCGGCTCCGAGAAGCCTGCAGCCCGCCACGCCCGGCCGGACGAACCGCTCAGCGCCCTGGTCTTCAAGGTGCAGGCCGAGAAGCACGGCGACCTGTTCTACGCCCGCGTTTACAGCGGCACCCTGGCCGAGCGCTCACGCGTCTACAACGCCAACCAGGACAAGATGGAGCACGTGACTCACCTCTATCGCCTGCACGCGAACGCGCGCGAGCCGATCACCGAGGCCGGGCCGGGCGCCATCGTGGGCGTCACCGGGCTGCGATGCTCCGTTACCGGCGACACCCTCTGCGACCGGCGCCACCCCATCGTCTACGAGCGCATCGACGTGCCGGCCACCGTCATCTCCATGGCCATCGAACCCCGCAGCCAGGCGGAGAAGAAGAAGCTCGACGAGGCCCTCGACGCGCTCGCGCGCGAGGACCCCACCTTCCAGCGGGCCGTCGATGCGCAGACCGGCCAGTTGCTCGTCAGCGGCATGGGCGAACTGCATCTGGACATCATCCGGGACCGGCTGCTGCGGGAGTTCAACGTGGACGCGCGCGTGGGCGAGCCGCGCGTGTCCTACCGCGAGAGCCTGAAGGAGCCCGTGACCGTCGACGAGACGTTCCAGAAGGAACTCGAGGGGCGCGGGCAGTTCGCGCGCGTCGTCATCCGGTTCGAGCCGTCCCCGACGGCGGGGGTCGTGGAGTTCCACAACGAGGTGCCCAAGGAAGCCCTGGCCCCCCACCTGGCCCGCGCCGTGCAGCGGACGCTGATGCAGAGCCCGTCGGGAATCCTGTACGGTTTCCCGCTCATCCACGTGCGGGCCACGCTGCAGGAGGCGACCGTGCATCCGGTCGATTCCACGGAACTGGCCTTCGAAGCGGCCGCCACCCTGGCTCAGCGCCGGGCGCTGGAGAGGGGCGGGTGCGAACTCTACGAGCCGTTCATGCGCCTGGAGATCGTGATCCCGGAGGACGACATCGGCGAGGTCATCGGCTACGTCAACGGCTGTCGGGGCGCGATTCAGGAAGTCATCGCACGCGACTCCCTGCAGGTCCTGCGCGCGGTGGCCCCCCTGGCCTCCCTGTTCGGCTTCGCCACCCGGCTGCGGTCCCTCACCCAGGGCCGCGGAACCTACAGCATGGAGCCGCTCGAGTACAGGCCCGCGCCGCCCGGCACGCTTGACTTCGTCTGACAGCGGGAGTATCGTCCGGCGTTCCGTCCCCTTGTCCAGCGAGACGCCCCATGTCCAGACAAACGGTGCGCGTGACGTTCCAGCCGGAAGGCCGGGCAGTCTTCGTGCTCGCCGGCACCACGTTGGTCGAGGCCGCCGGTCAGGCGGGCATCGTGCTGAGCCAGCCGTGCGGCGGTGAGGGAACCTGCGGGAAGTGCCGGGTGGAGGTGCTCGAGAACGCCCCCGAGCCCACCGACGCCGACCGACGGCATCTGAGCCCCTCCGAACTGGCCGCCGGATGGCGCCTGGCCTGCCAGCTCTCCGTCGGCGCCGACCTGGTCGTCAGCGTGCCGCAGGAGACGCGGTTCTTCGAGCAGATGATCCTGTCGGAGGGCGAGAGCTGCCAGTATCCTTTCCAGCCCAACCTGCGCAAGCAGCTCATCGACGTGCCGCCGGCCAGCATCGAGGACCAGCGGAGCGACCTGGACCGCCTCAAGGCCGCCATCGGCAACGGCGCCCTCAGGGCCGACCTGTCCCTGATCCGCGCCCTGCCCGGCCTCCTGCGCAGCGGCCCGCAGCCGCTCACGGCCGTCCTGGAAGGCGATGAGATCCAGTGGCTCGAACCCGGCGATACCACGGGTGGCCTCTGGGGCATCGCGTTCGACATCGGCACCACCAGCGTTGTCGGCACCCTGATGGACCTCACGGACGGCAGCTCGCGGTGCGTGGCGTCCCGCACGAACCCCCAGGTTCATTTCGGCGACGACGTCGTCACCCGCATCGGCTTCGCCGAGCGCACGCCGGACGGGCTGGACAGGCTGCGCAAGCGCCTGCTGACCGGCCTCAACGAGATCATCGAGGAGGTCTGCGACACCGCGCAGATCGAGCCGGAGGCCGTCTACGAGGTGGTCGCCGTGGGCAACACGACGATGAGCCACATCTTCCTCGGCATCGACCCCTCGCCCATCGCTCATGCTCCCTACGTGGCCGTCTGCCGCGGGGCCGTGGACCTGAAGGCTGTGGAGGCCGGCCTGGAGGTGAACGGCAACGCCAACCTCCACGTCCTGCCCAACATCGCCGGGTTCGTCGGCAGCGACACGGTCGCCGTGGTCCTCGCCTCCGGCATGGCCCTGCGGGACGAGCCGACGCTGGCGATCGACATCGGCACCAACGGCGAGGTCGTCGTCGGGAACCGGCGCCGGCTGATCGCCTGTTCGTGTGCCGCCGGGCCCGCCTTCGAAGGTGCCCGCATCCGCCACGGCATGCGGGCGACCGACGGCGCCGTCAGCAAGGTCGTCCTCAACGCCGGCATCGAGGTCGGCGTCATCGGCGGCGGGCGGGCGGCCGGCATCTGCGGGAGCGGCCTGGTCGATGCCGTTGCCGAGCTGCTCTCCGCCGGGGTGATCGACGAGACCGGGCGCATCGCCGACCCGCAGTCCGCCGCGCACCTGCCGGACCGCCTGCGCCGGGCCATCCTCGAGTTCGAGGGCCAGCCCGCCGTGGTCCTCGTCGAGGCGGCCGACAGCCGCACGGGGCAGCCCGTGTTGCTCACCCAGAAGGACGTGCGCGAGGTGCAGCTTGCCAAGGCCGCCGTGCACGCGGGCATCGAGGTCGTCTGCCGCGAGCTGGGGCTGGACCCCCGGGAGGTCCCCCGGGTGCTGATGGCGGGAGGCTTCGGCACCTTCATCCGCCGCTCGCAGGCCCAGAGAATCGGCCTGCTGCCGGCGGTGCCGACCGACCGGATCGAGTCCATCGGCAACGCGGCGGCCGCAGGGGCCAAGGTCGTGCTCGCCTGCACGAAGTGTCGGGCCGAGGCCGAACGGATCAGCCGGGAGACCGAGTATGTGGAATTGGCGGCGCGCCCCGACTTCCAGACCGCCTACATGGAGGCGATGACGTTCCCGCCGCGCGCCTGACCGACGCCCCTCGGGCAACCGGGACGCGTTGCGGCCTCAGCGGGCTCTCAGACCTCCATCAGGTCCTTGGCCTTCTTCTCCAGCAGGTCGTTGACCTGCCCCTCGTACTGGTTGGTCAGCTCCTGCACGTCGTCCCTGGCGCGGCGGCACTCGTCCTCGCTGATCGCCGAGTCCTTCTCGTCCTTGTCGAGCTGGCGGTTGGCGTCGCGCCGGATGTTGCGCACGGCCACGCGCGCCTCTTCGGCGAGCTGGCGGATGCGCGTCACCAGTTGCTCCCGGCGTTCCTGGCTCAGACCCGGCACGGACAGGCGCACCACCTTGCCGTCGTTCTGGGGGTTGATGCCGATGTCGCTGGTCTGGATGGCCTTCTCGATGGCGCCCAGGCACGAGGGATCGAACGGTTTGATGACGATCAACTGCGGGTCGGGGATGGCGATCTGGGCCAGTTGCCTGAGCGGAGTCGGCGAGCCGTAGTACTCGACCCGCACGCCCTCGACCAGGCCGCTGCTGGCGGTGCCCGTGCGGATCACCCGCAGGCCGTCGGCGAAGACCTGCACCGCCTTCTCCATGCGTTCCTCGGCGTCCAGCAGCACGTCGTCGATGGCCATCGCACTATCCTTCCATAAGGGTGCCGACGTCCTCGCCCGCCACGGCGCGGCGCAGGTTGCCCGGCCGGCCGTAGTTGAAGACGCGTACGGGCAGGCTGTGCTGAAGGCAGAGGCTGACCGCCGTCAGGTCCATGACCCCCAGACGCCGTCGAAGCACGTCCGCGCAGGAGATGCGTTCGATGCGCTCCGCACCGGGCGTCGTCTCCGGGTCGGCCGTGTAGACGCCGTCCACGCGCGTCGCCTTCAGCACCAGGCCGGCCCCGATCTCGATGGCGCGCAGCACGGCGGCCGTGTCGGTGCTGAACAGGGGGCAGCCGGTGCCGCCTGCGAGCAGGACGAGCCGGCCGGCGTCGAGGTCCGCGATGCAGCGTGCCGGCTCGAACGCCTCGGCGATGCGCGGCACGGGGAATGCCGAGTAGTGGACGACCGGCAGGCCCAGGTCTTCGAGCCGCTGCCGGAGCACCAGGGCGTTGATGACGGTGGCCATCATGCCCGCGTAGTCCGCCCGCAGCCGGCCGGCGCCCTCCGGGTAGAAGCTGGCCCCGCGCAGGACGTTGCCGCCTCCAAGGACGACGGCGATGCGGGTGCCGGTGGACCGCGCGTCGGCCACCTGGCCGGCGATGTAGGCGAGGGCCTGTTCGCCGAACGGCGTGCCCTGGGGCCCGGACAGCGCCCCGCCGCTCAGCTTCAGAAGGACGCGCTCTGGCTTGCCCCTGGACGGCATGTCTGGCCTCCGGCACAGGCAGTGGGCGGCCCCGGCCCGGGTCCCTACGCGGAGTCGCCGCCCAGCTCGAGCCGCACGAACCGGCGCACCTTGATGTTCTCGCCGAGCTTCGCGATGGCGTCGTTGACGATGTCTTCGACGCGGCGCGAGTCGTCCCGCACGTATTCCTGCTTGAGCAGGCAGACCTGCGAGTAGTAGGCTTCGAGCTTGCCTTCGACGATGCGCTCGCGAACCGGCTCCGGCTTGTCGGCGAACTGGCTGCGGTAGACGGCCCGTTCCGCCTCGAGCGCCTCCTGGGGGAGGTCTTCGGGGGCGACGACGAGGGGGCTCATCGCGGCGACCTGCATCGCCAGGTTGTTGGCCAGCTCGGCGAACTCCTCGTTGCGCGCCACGAAGTCGGTCTCGCAGCTCAGCTCCAGGAGCACGCCCAGCCGGCCCTTGTGGACGTAGGAGGCGATCAGGCCCTCACTGGTCTCCCGGCTGCCCTTCTTGGCGGCCTGGGCCAGGCCCTTCTCGCGGAGGAACTGGACCGCCTTCCCTTCGTCGCCGGCGGCCTGGACGAGGGCGCGCTTGCAGTCCATCATGCCCGCACCGGTCTTCTCGCGCAGTTCCCTGACCTGCTGCGCCGTGATCTCCATGGGGGTGCTCCGTGAATCAGTGGTCGAAACGAATCCGCCGCCGGCCCGCCGGCCGTGTCTCGCGCACGCAACGGGTCGGTCGGGCGGCGCCGGGTATGTTACACGCCGTCGGCGGCGGGGCCCTCGGCGTCCGGATCGCCTTCGGTCGAGGCTCCCTCGGGGGCCGCCGCAGCCGGCACGGACGGGCTGCCGGCGCCGTCCGCCGTCGGGGTTGCCGGCGCCGTCTCCGGCTCTGCGGGCGCCGCGGCCCTGGGCGCCTCCGGCTCCGCTTCGGCCTTCGGCGGAGTGCCGGCCCGTGGGGCGCTGCCGGCGACGATCGCCTCGGAGACCGTCTTCAGGAAGATCTCGACGGCCCCGTACGAATCGTCGTTCCCCGGCACCACGACGTCGAGCCAGTTCGGATCGCCGTCGGTGTCCGTCAGGGCCACGACCGGAATGGCCAGCTTGCGGGCCTCCTTGACGGCGATGTGCTCGCGCGCCGGGTCGATGACGACCAGCAGGCTCGGCAGCCGGTCCATGTTGCGCACACCGCCGAGGTTGCGCAGGATCTTCCGCTTCTCACGCCGGAGCGACGAGAGCATCTTCTTGCCGTACAGCTCGATCTGGCCGGTCTCCTCGAGTTCCTCGAGTTCGGCCAGCCGATCCAGCCGCTGGCGGATGGTGACGAAGTTGGTCAGGAGCCCGCCGGGCCAGCGCTCCGCCACGTACGGCATGCCGCAGTGCTGGGCCTCGCGCTGGATCACCTCGGCCGCCTGCTTCTTCGTGCCGACGAAGAGCACGTACTGCCGCCGTGCGGCCACGGCCTGGGCGACCTTCCGGGCCGTCAGCAGCCCGCGCAGCGTTGCCCGCAGGTCGATGATGTGGATCAGGTTGCGCCGCTTGAAGATGTACGGCGCCATCTTCGGGTTCCAGCGGCTCGTCCGATGGCCGAAGTGAAACCCCGCCTTGATCAGGCTCTGAATACTGACTGGCTCCAAGGTCGTCTCCCGTCACTGGGGCATATGCCGTGGCAGTCTACCTGACCGGCCGTCTCCCCCGGCGAAGCACAGCGCCGGCATATTGGGTACGCATTGCGCCCCGCTGCAGGGAAGCGGCTGAATGCACGGATGGCGAGCAAACGCCGAAAACACGACTCACACAGTATACCGGACGCCCCCTCAGACTGTCAAGCTGGAGGACGCGTTGCCGGACTCTCCACGTCTGTGGGGGGGGGCGGAGGGTCGCCCCGAACGTCGGCTTGTGGTATCATTGGGGCGCCGATGCTCGCCAACGAAGATGCGACTGGCCCCACACGCCGAGTACCTCTTGCCGCACACGCGGGGGAAGCGATGGTGTCTGACCCACGTTCCCGTCTGCCTTGGGCTCCGACGCCGGACGCGGTGCAGGAGCTTCTGGGGGGTCCGCACGTCTGGCTGATGGCCCTGGACCGGGCCGGCCGGGCGCTGCTGTGGAGCGAGGGTGCCGAGCGTCTCAGCGGCTGGCCGGCATCGGACGTGGTGGGCGGCGACGCGTTCTGGGAGCGGCTGTTCCCCGACCCGCGCTACAGCGGGTTCGTGCGGGACGGCTGCCTCTGCTCGCCCGGCGCGTGCGGCCTGGAGGTGGCGATCTGCCGGCGGGACGGATCCGCCTGCGTCCTGCAGTGGCACGTGTTCCCTCCGGCCGACGGGGCGGATGGGGTGCGGCTGGTCGTCGGACACGAGAGGCGCGACCGCGCGACCGTGGTGCGCACGATCGAACACCCGGAGCGGTTCTTCGAGAAGTTCCTGGCCGGCCTGAGCGTCGGCGTCTTCCAGGTGCGCCGGCAGGGGGCGCGTCTCGACAAGGCGGCGAACCCGACCCTGGCCCGGATGCTGGGCTTCGGGAGCACCCAGGAACTGCTGGACTTCGACCACGACCTGCTGGTGCCCGCCTCCGAGCGGGCCAGGGTGGAGGAACTCCTGAACCTGCACGGCTCCGTGCGCGACTCAGAGGTTGACCTTGTCCGTCGGGACGGCACGGTGCTGCAGGCGAGCATCAATGCGCGGGTGTTGCGCGACGCCGATGGGCGCCTGCAGATGGTGACCGGCACGGTCGAGGACACCGCGGAACGCCGAGCCGCCCAGCAGGCGCTGAAGGCCAGCAAGGAGAAGTACCGCCAACTGGTGGAGGGCGTGGGCGAACCCATCCTGACCGTCGATGAGCACGGAGTGTGTCTGGCCATGAACCAGGTCGCCGCGCGCTACGCCGGAGGGGACGCGAGCACGTTCGAAGGGCGGCCGCTCCGGGACATCTTCCCCCTGGATGCCGCCAACGCCTTCCTGCGGATTGCCCGGAGCGTGATCGACACGGCCCGCCCGCAGAGACACGAGCTGCAGGTGATGCTGCAGGGGAAGGAGACGTGGCTCCAGATGCGTGCCTGCCCGGTGCGGGGCGTCGGGGGCGAGGCGCGGGTCCAGATCCTGGCGCTGGACATCACCGACCGGAAATCGGCCGAAGGCGAAGTGCTGCTCTACCAGCAACGGCTCCGCGCGCTGGCTTCCCGGCTCTCGGACACTGAGGAGCGCGAACGCCGGCGCCTGGCGGCTGACCTTCACGCCAACATCAGTCAGTCGCTGGCGCTCGCCATCATGAACCTGGGCGTCCTGCGGGGCTCGGCGACCCGGCCGCGGGAGGCCGACGGGCTGCGGACGATCCAGGACCTTGTGGAACAGGCCCTGCTGGCCGCCCGGACGCTGACCTGCGAACTGAGCCCCCCCGTGCTGTCGGAACTCGGCTTCGAGGAGGCGCTGGAGTGGCTTGCGGAGATCACCGGCGAGCGGTACGCCCTGGCCGTGCGCGTGGAGCACGACGGCCTGCCCCTGGTTATCTCCGAACACGCCCGGACCGTGCTGTTCAAGGCCGTCCAGGAACTGCTGACCAACGTGGGGCGGCACGCCGCGGCCAGGGAGGCGGTTGTGGCAGTGCGGGCGGACGCCAGCGACGTGGTGGTGAGCGTCAGCGACGATGGCTGCGGGATGCGCGAGGGCTCGGACGCCGCCCGGCCGGCCCGGGGAGGCGGATTCGGCCTCTTCAACGTCAGGGAGCAGATCCGGCAGCTCGGGGGCGCGGTCCGCGTGCGGTCACGGCCGGGTGAGGGCACGTGCATCCTCCTGACGCTGCCTCTGCGCGATGCCGAGGCCGACGGCCAGGGAGCGCCCGCATGAGCATCCGAATCCTGCTGGTGGACGACCACAAGATCATGCGGCAGGGGCTGCGCGCCCTGATCGAGAACGAGCCGGACCTCAAGGTCGTGGGGGAGGCCGCCAACGGCCGCGAGGCCGTCGGCATCGCCCGGACATGCCTGCCCGAGGTCATCCTGATGGACGTGGCCATGCCCGAACTGAACGGTGTGGAGGCCACCCGGCAGCTCCGCATGGCCATCCCGGCCAGCCGCGTGGTGGCCCTGTCCATCCACCACGACCGCCGGTTCGTCACCCACATGATGCGCGCCGGCGCCTCCGGCTACGTTCTGAAGGGCTGCAGCTTCGAGGAACTGGTCCGGGCGGTGCGGGCCGTGGCCGGCGGGCACACCTACCTGACCCCCGCCGTGGCCGGCGCGTTGGCCGAGGGCTATGCCGACGCCCTGGCCTCCCGCGGCGATCTGCGCAGCGGCCAGCTCAGCCCTCGCGAGCGCGAGGTGCTTCAACTGCTCGCCGAGGGCCTGAACACAAAGGAGGCCGCCGCCCGCCTGGGCATTCAGCCCAAAACGGTAGCCGTCCACCGCCACCGGATCATGCGCAAACTGGGCGTGGACACGGCGGCCGAGATGGTCAGATGGGCCATTCAGGACGGCCTGACGTCCATCGGGACGTGATGAAAAGGCCCCACATCGATGGCAGCTATACGGATGTTTTGTAAATAATTATTTACACGGTTTTGAATAAACAGCCAATTGCGCGAGGCCCCTCCGTGCCGTATTCTACCGGTGCTTGACGGAGGCAAGCCTGGACTGGCACCTGGGCCCCTCCGGCGGGCTCTGGACCTTTGGGACCTGATCGGCCGGCTTCGGCCGGTCGTGCTTGGGCATACACCGTTGGCAGAAGGGTCCATAGGCAGCCGGGGTGAGGCCGGGCAACCGGCCGGAATCCTCGGAGAGGATGGATCTCGGCGACTCTCCGGGGAGGCGGATTGGCTAACAGGGGCAGCCGATCCGCCACCACCCCGCTGTTCGCGCCCGCTCAGAGCACGGTCGAGCCGGGCGCCACGTCCGCATCGGGCGTCAGCACCGACACCGTCTCGCCGTCCTGTGCCGCCAGCAGCATGCCGTTGCTGGCCACGCCCCGCAGTTGCGCCGGCTCCAGATTCGCCACCACGACGACCCGCCTGCCTTCGAGCTGTTCCGGCCTGTAGTACGGCTTCAGGCCGGCCACAAGCGTCCGCGGCGTCTCCTCGCCCAGGTCCACACGGATCACCAGCAGCTTGTCCGCGTTCGGATGGTCTTCGACTGAGAGCACCTTGCCGACCTTCAGTTCCACCTTCTTGAAGTCCTGATAGCTGATCATCGCCTCGTCCCCGTTTTCTGTGGTCATTGCGGTCCGCCGGCCGGAGCCAGCACTTCGCGTGTCGCCGCCCGGATCATGTCCTCCGGCACGTCCTCGCGCGCCGTCCACTCCCCGATGCCGCTCAGCAGCACGAAGCGGTTGCGGCCGGTCACGAACTTCTTGTCGTGTGCCATGTGTCCCTGCACGCGGTCGATGTCCAGTCCGGGCGCCCGTGTGGGCAGGCCGGCCGCCGCGATGACCGCTTCGAGCCGTTCCCGCACGTCCGCACCGCACAGGCCGCTGTCGACCGACAGCCGCGCGGCCGCCATCATGCCCACCGCCACGGCTTCTCCGTGCGTCAGCCGGCCGTCAGCGGCCTTCTCGACGGCATGGCCGATCGTGTGGCCGAAGTTCAGGCAGATGCGTACGCCGCGTTCCTCCCGCTCGTCCTGGCGCACGACGGCGGCCTTGACACGCACGTTCCAGGGCACGAGCCGCACCAGCAGGTCGGCGTCCGGATCGGCCGCGTCCTTCGCGCGGTCCTCCAGGAGTTCGAACAGCTTCCCGTCCAGCACGGCGCCGTGCTTGATGATCTCCGCCAGCCCCGAACGCACCTCCCGCCGGGGCAGTGTGCGCAGCGTGCCCACGTCGGCGTAGACAAGGCGCGGCTGGTGGAAGGCCCCCACCAGGTTCTTGCCCTCCGGCAGGTTGACCGCCGTCTTGCCGCCCACACTGCTGTCGACGGCGGCCAGGAGCGTCGTCGGCACCTGCACGAAGTCAACGCCGCGACGGAACGTTGCCGCTGCGAACCCGCCCAGATCGCCCACGACGCCTCCGCCCAGAGTGACGACGAGCGGCTTGACGGACGGATCGGGCGCAGACTGCGCCAGGTACCTGACCGCCCGGCAGAAATGGTCCAGGTCCTTGTGTGCCTCGCCGTCGGGGATGTCGTGCCGGCCAACGCTGGCGGCGCCGGCCTCGGCCAGGCTTCGCGCGACGGGTGCATAGTAGTGCGCGCCGACGACCGGGCTGGTGAAGACGGCGACGTTGGCCCGAAGGAGCCCGCGCCGTGCCAGTTCCGGGCCGAACTGGTCGAGGATGTCGCACCCGACCACGACGTCGTAGGACCGTCCGCCCAGCTCTACGTGTACCGTCTCCATGGCGTTCGCCCTTCCGGCAGAGAGGCCAGGTCGAGATGGTAGCCTTCCGGCTCGCCATCGTCAACGGCGGCGCCCGGGCGGCCGGGCGTCGGCGGTGTCAGAACAGCGGGCCGGGCCGCAGCCGCCGGTGCGCAATCGCCACGTACTGCGGGTCCTTCTCGAAGCCCACGTAGCGGCAGCCCAGGCGAACGGCCGCCGCCGCCGTCGTGCCCGTGCCCAGGAACGGGTCCAGAACAACCAGCGGCGGGGCCTCCCGCAGGCCGTGCAGCCGGATGCACATCTCCGGCAGTCTGTCCGGGAACGCGGCCGGGTGCGCCTTGGCCTCCTGGACGGTTTCATAGGGGATATACCAGGTGTTGCCGCGGTCCCGGATGTCGCGTCCGGCGGCCTTCCAGCGCCCGATGTTGCTCTTGTCCTGATAGGGGACGCCGATGGCCAGCTTGTCGAGCGGCACCCGGCCGGCGCGCGAGAGGTGGAAGATGTACTCCTGGCAGTTGTTGAGGAAGCGCGGGCTGTTCACCGGCTTGTAGTGGCCCATGTTGACGCCTTCCTCGGGGGCGGCGATGGACTTGACCCAGTGGATGGTGTTCTGGAGGCGCAGCCCGGCGGCCAGGAAGCGCTCCACGATGCGCAGGGAGCGGAGTTCGTCGGAGGGCCGGTCGCCCACGTTCAGGAAGAACGAGCCGTCCGGCCGCAGGACGCGCCGGCACTGCTCGGCCACGCGCCCCATCCAGTCGAGGTACTCGCCGAAGGGCATGTCGTCGCGATGGGTGTTGTAGCGGATGCCGATGTTGTAGGGTGGCGAGGTCACGATCACGTCGATGGCCTCGTCGGGCAGGCGCGCCGCCATGCCGTCCACGCAGTCCTGACAGAACACGCAGTCGACGAATTCACACATAGGCGTCACCGCAGGACCCGCGAGAACACAAGGGGCCCCCGTGACCTGGCGGCCTTCGCGGGCAAACGTCCCTTGTGTCTCCGAGCCCGCCCTTCATTCGAGCGGCGCCTGGTCCGGTTCTTCGGCCGGGGGCGGCGGGGCGTCTGCGGGCGTTGGCAAGGGCGTGGTGCCGCAGTAGCGCTCCGTGAAGCCCAGCAGGCCGACGCGCAGCCGCCACTGGAGCACCGGGGGCCCGCCCGGCGTGCGCGGAGCGATGACCTCGCCCTCGGCGGCCGCCCAGGGGAGGCCGTGCGTGCTGACCACGACCGACGGTGCGGGCGGGTCGCCGCGCCAGTCGGCGTGCGCCTGCACCCAGGCCAGGTCCCTGCCGACCATGCGCACGGCCTGGCGCACGGAGGTGACCTCCGGTCCGGCCGCCAGTTCGGCATGTGGCGTTGCGTACATCAGGAGCAGCACGGACGGCACCAGCAGCACGACGAGCGTCAGAACCAGCAGGATGATCAGACAGCCGAGTTCCGAGCGGCCATTGCGATCCTCTTCGCCCATGACGGCGTCCTCCCGAAAGAGCCGACGTCCCATCCCATCCCATACCACCGCCGCCACTTACGACCCGCCCGCCCACGGTCGAGGGCGGTCAGCCCTGGGCGGCCAGCTTCAGCCCGCCCACCATCAGGGGCGGGGCGCAGGTGCCGCCCAGCCAGCGGGCCTCGCTCCCGACTGCCTCCAGTTGCCTGAGGATTTCGTAGACGTTGCCGGCGACCATGCAGTCCTTCACGCGGCCGACGACGCGGCCGTTCTCGACCAGGAAGCCCAGGTCGAGGTTGACGCTGAACTCGCCGGCCAGCACGTTGCTCTGGCCGCTGCCGAGCGTCTGGTCCACGACGACGCCGCGCTTCATGCCGGCGATCATGTCGTCGAGCGACGTGTCGCCGGGGGCGACGATCACGTTGCTGGAGGACGGCACCGGGCGGCTGGAGTAGCCCCGGGCGGCGTTGGCGCCCGGCTCCACGCCCAGCAGGGCGGCCGTCTGCAGGTCGGTGCGGAACGTCTTCAGGACGCCTCGGTCGAACAGGTGCGTGCGGCGCGCGGGCAGTCCCTCGTCGTCGGTGGCGCGTGTTCCGGCCGCAAAGGGCACCGTGGGGTCGTCGGTGAGGGTGATGCGCGCGTCGAGTATCTGCTCGCCCAGCCGGCCGCGCAGAACGCTGGAGCCCTTGTGGACGTGCTTGCCGTTGAGGGCGACCGAGAGCGGGGCCAGCAGGTTGCCGAGGGCTTTGGGGGTGAAGATCATCGGCATGGCCTCCAGTCGCGCGGGCACGACGACGGAGGCGTCCCGCATCTTCTGCAGGGTCTCCCTGGTCAGGTCGGCCACGGAGTCGATCACGCGACCGGAGGTTGTGTATTCGTAGACCTGGAGGAAGCCGGCCTCGGAGATCTCCTGGATGCCGACGCTGGCGGACATGCTGGTGGCCCGCTGCCGGACGTCGAGCCCGGCGGAGTTCAGGATTCGCTGGCTCCCGGTCGCCCGCGACACGCCGCAGCCGTAGAGGTATTCGGGGCTGGCCCGGAGGCTCATCTCGAGTCCCTCGCGGCCCATCTCAACCAGCCGGGCGGCCTGCACGGCCGGGACGTCGTCGTCCCACGTGGCGGGGGCCTCGATGCCGGCGGGCTGTGTGGGGAACGCGAAGCGGGCCTCGTCGCCGAACTCGGCGCTGGCCCCGGCCATGTCGACCAGGCGGGCGGGGTCGCGCAGGTCGGTCGTGGAGGCGAACCCGATGCGGCCGTCGCGGATGACGCGCAGGCCGATGCCGCGCACCTGCACGGTGGTGATTTCCTTGAGACGGTTGTCCTCGAAGCTGACCTCGATGGCCTCGCTGGTTTCCTCGAAGACCTCGGCATGGCCGAAGCGCTTGGCCGCGGCCTCCAGGATGGCTTCTGCTGCGCCGTCTGTCATGGGATTCCTCGTTGGAAGGGCCGGCCTCAGCGGCCGCCGATGACCACGTTGCGTATGCGGCAGTGGGGGCCGCCGTCGCCGACGCGCAGCGGGCTCTGGCCGCCCTTGCCGCAGCCTCCGAGGCCGCCGTGCATGCGGAAGTCGTTGCCCAGGCAGTCGATGTTCCGGAGCGTCTGGAACACGTTGCCCGTCAGCACCACGTCGCGGACCTTCTCGGCGATCTTGCCGCCGCGGATGCGGTAGGCCTCCTCGGCGCTGAAGGTGAACATCTCCATGTTCGTCTGTCCCCCCAGCATGCCCACGCAGTAGAGGCCGTCGTCGGTATCGGCCAGCATCTCCTCGAACGGCGTCTCTCCGGGCTCCATGAACGTGTTGGTCATGCGCACGATCGGCGGATGGCGGTAGGAGATGGCGCGGGCATTGCCCGTGGGCGCCTCGCCCATCTTGGCGGCCGTCTCGCGGTTGTGCAGGCGGCCGGTCAGGACGCCGCCCTCGATCAGCGGCGTGCGCGAGCCGGGCACGCCCTCGCTGTCGAAGGCGATGAAGCCGGCCTCGCCCTGCCGCGAGCCGTCGTCGATGATGTTGAGGAACTCGGGGCCGAACCGCCGCCCGATCTGCATGATCTCCTTCAGGCGGGGGTTCTCATACAGGAAGTCGGACTCGCTCAGGTGCCCGAACGCCTCGTGGACGAACACGCCGCAGAGCTTCGGATCGACGATGACGGTGTAGGTGCCGGCCTCGACCGGCCGGGCGTCGAGCGATTCGACCGCGCGGCGGACCGCACGCTCGCAGTCGGCCTCCATGGCGGTCACCTTTGCGAACCCGCGCAGGTCGCCGTTGGACTCGAACGCGCGCTGGATGTTGGAGCCGTCGACGGCGATGGCGCCGACGAGTGCGCCGCAGAAGACGTATTCCTGCTCGATCAGGCTGCCCTCGGAGCTGGCGAACCAGGAGGTGCCGCGGCTGTCGCGGTAGACCACCATGCTCGTCTGCACGCGTGCGCTGCCCAGTATGAGGCGGTTGTAGCGCTCGCACATCCGCTGCTTGTCTTCCAGCGGGACGTCGGCCGGATCGCTCTCCACCTGCGTTCGGTAGGTCTGCCGCACGGGCTCGACGGGTGCCAGGGCGAACTTCTGCCCGCCGACCAGCTCCGCCTGCCGGACGGCCATGCGGGCATAGCGCTCCACGTCGTCCAGATCGTTGAACGTGGCGAAGCCCCATCCGCCGTTCTTGAGCACGCGCACGCAGCCGCCGCGCGACGTGCGCTCGCCGATGTCCTCCAGCTCGCGGCCGGAGTAGTTGATGCTGGTCGAGGTGCCTTCGTGGATGCGCGCGTCCGCGTAGTCGGCCGGCAGACTCGCGCACAGCTCCCGGAGCTTCTCTTTCATGTTCTCTCACTCACAAGGGGCGCGGCCCGCATCCGGCGCCGCCGGGCCCGGGCGCGTGTCACAGGCCATTGTGCCCGCTGGGGCGCGTCGAATACAAGTGCTGCTCGGCGCGAGAACGTGCGCACACGGCCGTGGCTCTCGCTGTGGTTGCCTTCCGGGCTCCCGGCGTGAACGCCGCCCCCGCCGTCTCCCCGCGTCCACGCCAGACATTTTGTTCAACGGCCGCGAACAGACAGGAAGTGCGAGGGTTGACACCGTCGTCGGCCGGCGGTATCATTGGGCGTGTGACGGAACTTACAGTCTCCGCACGGGGCAGGCTCGACATGGAGCACATCGACCGGCACGGTTGGTCCGCGGTTCGCCCGACGGGGGCGTCCTGCGGTGGTGGTGTGTTCTGGTATTTCTATTTTACGCTCCGTTGAGGAGGCTGCTTCCGGGCACATAGCCTGAGACGGCGAGAAGACCCGAGCCCCGAAGTCAGCCGACTTCGGGGCTCTTTTTTTGTGCCCTGACCATAGCAGAAGGAGACATGCCATGATCATCGTCATGCAGCCGACAGCGAGTGAGGACGAGGTGCAGCACGTCGTCGAGCGCGTCGAGGAGGCCGGCCTGGAGGTTGTGCGCCTCCGCGGCGAGAAGCGCAACGTCATCGCCGCCATCGGCGACCGCCGCGATCTGGTTACCGACCGCTGGCTCGCGCTGCCGGGGGTCGAGCGCGTCGTGCCCATCCTGAGCCCCTACAAGCTGGCCAGCCGGGAGGCCGCACCGGGCGCCACGCCGGTGCGCATCAACGGGAGTGTGCTGGGAGGCCGCGCCGTGCAGGTCATCGCCGGGCCCTGCGCCGTGGAGGACTACGATTGCACGCTGCGCATTGCACGTTGCGTGAAGGCCGCCGGCGCCGTGGGCCTGCGCGGAGGCGCCTACAAGCCGCGCACGAGCCCCCACAGCTTCCAGGGGCTGGAGGAGGACGGGCTGAAGATCCTGCACGCGGTCGGGCAGGAGGTCGGACTGCCGATCATCACGGAGGTGCTCAGCCCCGACCAGGTGGATACGGTCTGCCGGTACGCCGACGTGCTGCAGGTAGGCGCCCGCAACATGCAGAACTACTCGCTCCTGAAGGGGCTCGGCCGCATCGACAAGCCCGTGCTGCTCAAGCGGGGCATCAGCGCCACGGTGGACGAACTCCTCCTGGCTGCCGAGTACATCCTCAAGGGCGGCAACCCGCGCGTGATCCTGTGCTGCCGCGGCATCCGCACCTTCGAGGACCACATGCGCTACACGCTCTCGCTGGGCACGGTCGCCCACCTGAAGGAGGTGACGCATCTGCCCGTGATCGTCGACCCGAGCCATCCCGCAGGGCGTCGCAGCCTGGTGGCGCCGATGGCGAAGGCGGCGGTGGCGTGCGGGGCCGACGGCCTGCTGATCGAGGTGCACCCCGCCCCGGAGACCGCGCCGGTGGACGGACGCCACACCCTGACCTGCGAGGGCTTCGAGACGCTGATGGGCGAGCTGCGCCTGGTAGCGGAGGCGGTGGGGCGGACGATGTGAGGCAGCCGAAGGCTGGGCCGAGGATCCCGTTAGCTCAGCAAGGCCATATTGTCCCGGTGTACGACCTCATCGTAGTGCTTGTACCCGAGTATCTTCTCGATGCGGCTGGTATGGCAGCCGCGGATTCGTTCGATCTCGTCGCGCGAGTAGTTGCAGAGGCCGCGGGCGATTTCGCCACCGGTGGGGCCCTTGATGCGCACAACGTCGCCGCGGGTGAACTCGCCTTCGACCGCCGTCACTCCGCTCGGCAGAAGGCTCTTGCCACGTGCGGCCAGCGCCGCCTGGGCGCCGGCGTCGACGTGGACGGTGCCCCGTGGCCGGCTCGTGAACCGAAGCCAGCGTTTGCGGCTGCTCAGCCGATCCGGCGCCGGCAGGAATAGCGTGCCGAGCCGTTCACCGCTCATCAGCCTTGGCAGCACGTCGGGCAACCGGCCGTCGGCGATGACGGCCGCTTCACCCGCTTCGGTCGTCACGCGGGCGGCCTCGATCTTGCTCCGCATCCCTCCGACGCCGAGAGCGGTCTTCTCGTCAAAAACCAGCCCCCGCACCCTGTCGTCGACGCGCTCGACGACCTCGAGCACGTCCGCCGGCCGGCCCGCCCCCGGTGGCTCAAGACACAGCCCCGGCGCGGAGGTGAGCAGCACCAGCAGCTCGGCGCGGATCAGATGCGTCAGGAGCGCCGCCAGCCGGTCGTTCTCCCCGAACTGGATCTCGGCCGTGCTGATCGTGTCGTTCTCATTGACCACCGGCACGCAGGGCAGCTCGAAGAGAGCGTGGATCGTATTGCAGGCGTTCAGATAGCGTTCGCGGCTGTCAAAGTCGTCGTGCGTGAGCAGGATCTGGGCTGCGTGGAGGCCGTGGCGGCGGAAATGGCGCTCATAGTGGGCCATCAGGACGCCCTGGCCGACGCTGGCGGCCGCCTGGCTCATCGGCAGCGTGGCCGGCCGTCTCTTCAGGCCCAGTTCCGCCATGCCGCAGCCGATGGCGCCGCTGGTCACCAGGGCGACCTGCCGGCCTTCTCGCATCAACGCTGCGATCTGGCCGGTCAATGAGGCAATGCGATCCTCACCCAGCGCCGTCCCCGGGCCGCCCAGAACGTTGGTCCCTACCTTGACGATGACACGGCGGGCCATGCAGACGTGCCTGCGTCTGAGTTCTGCGGGGTCGGACAAGGGGATGCCTCCTCTGCGCGGGCGAAAGGCGGTCAGTCTATGCCAAATCGACGCGGCCATTCAAGATTCGCAAGGGCCGCTCCGGAGGCTACTCGGGGTAGCGCAGGTGGAACTCCGGAGAGCCCGTCAGCGGCCAGAGCACGGCGAAATGGTGGAGCAGGTCGGCAAGCGCCAGGCCGGCGCCGACGATCATGAGCCCGCGGCCGAGACGCCCCGCGCGGCAGAAAAGCCCGGCAGTGAACAGCAGAACACCGATGTAGCCGTGGTGGATGCGCCAGCCGAACGTGAAGGCGGCCATCCAGCCGGTGCTCTCAGCGGCCGTCATATGGGCGGCGAAGCGAAGGAGACAGGTGAGTGCTTCGATCGCAAGGGCGAGCAGGACGCCGGCCCACAGCGCCTGACGAAGGGACAGACGGGAGAGCCATTCCGCTGCCTTGCTGAGCATATCCGGCTCCTCGGCGGATCGGACGCGAAACCACACGGCCAGGGCCGGCGCGCGCGGTAGTTGCATTACGGCGGGCCGGCGCGCTATAGTCTGGCCGATCGTCCGGTGCCGTATCTCCTGATTATACGCGAGACGGACGGACCGCCAAATGAGAAGCATGACGAAGTGGGGAGTCCTGGTCGCCGCCCTTTCGCTCTGCCCGGCAGGCTGCCTGACCCCGCGGCAGCAGGCGGAGCTGGATGTGTTCCCTCGGAACCGCGTCTTCCATCCCGGCGACGTGGCCCCGCTCGGTCCGGAGCGCAGCTCGTTCCTGGGGGAGTACGACAGCGGGGCGGGGCAGAACATCTGCATCCTGCAGCTTGCGTCGAGCACCCGGCTGCAGAAGCGCTACCACACCGGCAGCGATCTGACGATGGTCGTGGTGCAGGGGACGGGGGTCGTGCAGGTCGAGGAGACCCGTTACCGTGTCGAGCCGGGTTCGGCCGTTCTGCTGCCGCGCCTGACCGCCTACGCGGTCCTGCCCGATGCGGGGGAGACGGAGTTCAGGGCGCTTCTGGTCTGCTCGCCGCCGTTCCGGGGCCTGGACGTGGTGGTGGAGGAGTAGGGGGGCCGGCCGCCGTCGGCGCCTACGAGTCCGCGGTCGGCGTGGGCCGGCAGTGTTCCTTCCAGCCGTCGCCGGTCGGGCCGCTCAGATACACGGCATGGTGGGCGCCGAGGTTGACGACATGGTCGGTGGGCTTGAGGTCCTCGCTGGTGTGGTAGAAGCAGCGCACCACGGGAATGCAGGTGCCGTAGGCTTCCGCCTTGCCGTAGCCCTTCATCTCGACGACGGTCTTCTGCTCGCGCCATGAGACGACGCCGTCGCCGTTGCCGCCCAGGGTGGCCCGGTCGGCGTCGTTGTTGTCGGCCCAGTAGCAGCGGGCGACGCTGAACTCGTAGATGTAGGAGCAGGCCTCGATGGACTCGTTGCGCAGCTTGTAGGGTTCGATGGATCGGCGCAGGCCGGGGATGCGGACCTTGTAGCCTTCGCGCGTGATCGTGAAGGCGGGCTGTGTGCGCCATTGCGGCACGGTATAGGTCCAGTTGTCCTCGCCGGTCCGGTTGATGGCCAGGTCGTCCGTCTCGCGGAATTGGCCGCTGTACGGCGGGTCGTGGGACTTGTTGTAGTAGCAGTCCCAGGGGGGCTTGCCGCCCTCGGTGCCGTCGTAGGGATCGCCGGGGCAGACGTAGACCTTCTTCTGGTCGATGAACTCCGGGTACAGGCTGCTCAGCCAGGGGCACTCCACCCGGTAGGCGAGGAGGTACATCTCCTTGGCCTTGGCGATCTGCTGCAGGTTGTTCATGCAACTGGTACGCCGGGCGCGATCGGTGGCGGACTTCAGCGCGGGCATCAGCAGTGCGGCCAGGATCGCGATGATCGTGATGACCACAAGGAGTTCGATCAGTGAGAATCCCTGTCTCCGCGGTGTCATGGCAGCGCCCTTCGGGTATGCACGGGCCGGCCGTGCGGTGCCAGAATCTGTACCTTTCTGCGCTTTCCAGTCTAATGGAAGTGCCGGCGCGCTGCAAGGGGTGCGGGCGGCTGCGCGGCTCGGCCGCCTCGGCTTGACGCGTGCGGGCCACGTCCTTAGAATTGGGCGGTCCGACCCGCGGGCGGGCGCGCAGGCGCGCCGCCGCTGACCCGAAGGGGGTGCACAGGATGTCTGCTCCGTCTTTCTGCCACCTGCACGTGCACACCCAGTACAGCCTCCTGGACGGCGCCTGCCGCATCGCCCCCATGGCGGAGGCGGCCGCGCGCATGGGCATGCCGGCCGTGGCCGTGACCGACCACGGCAACATGTACGGCGTCGTCGACTTCTACAAGGCCATGCGGGCGGCGGGCGTCAAGCCGATCATCGGCTGCGAGGTCTATTACACGCCGGGCGACCGCCGCGCGCGCGAGCGCGGCACCGGCGCCGACGGGCTCTCGCACCTGACGTTGCTGGCGGCCGACGCGACCGGCTACGCGAACCTGCTGAAGCTGGCCAGCCTGGCCTATCTGGAGGGGCTCTACTACAAGCCGCGGGTGGACTGGGAGCTGCTCGCGGACTGCGCCGAGGGGATCGTGTGCCTGAGCGGCTGCCTGCAGAGCCGCCTGAACCAGTTCCTGCTGCGCGGCGCACACGACGCGGCCGAGCGGTGGCTGGGCGACCTGCGCGGCCTGTTCGGGCCCGAACGCCTCTACGTGGAGGTGCAGGACCACGGCATCCCCGAGCAGAGAGAGGTGCTGAGCCCGGGCGTGGAACTGGCCCGGCGGCTGGGCATCCCGCTGGCGGCGACCAACGACTGCCACTACCTGGAGGCGGCCGACGCCTCGTGGCACGACGTGCTGCTGTGCATCAGCACCCGCACGACGCTGGACGACCCGAACCGGCTGCGCATGTCCAGCGAGCAGTTCCACTTCAAGTCTCCGGAGGAGATGGCCCGGACGTTCGCCGACCTGCCGGAGGCGCTGTCGAACACCGTGCGCATCGCCGAGATGTGCAACGTCGAGCTGGACGTCGGCCGCAAGTACCCGGCCTTCCGCCGGGAGGGCACCGACCCGGAGGAGCACGCGGCCCTGCTCCGCCGCCTGGCCGAGGAGGGGCTGCGGGAGCGCCACGGTGAGCTGTCCGACCCGATGCGCCAGCAGCTCGAATACGAGCTGTCGGTCATTGAGAAGATGGGCTACGTGGACTACTTCCTGATTGTCTGGGACCTGATCCGGTTCGCCCGGGAGAACCGCATCCCGGTGGGGCTGCGCGGCAGCGGCGGCGGCAGCCTGGTCGTGCACGCGCTGCGGATCGGCGACCTGAACCCGCTGGACTACGACCTGATCTTCAACCGTTTCCTGGACCCCGAGCGCAAGGAGGCGCCGGACCTGGACATCGACGTGTGCGAACTGCGGCGGGGCGAGCTGATCGACTACGTGCGCGGGCGTTACGGCAGCCAGAGCACCGCCCAGATCATCACCTTCGGCACCCTGAGGGCCCGCAACTGCGTCCGCGACGTCGGGCGCGTCCTGGGCATGGAACTGAAGGAGGTGGACAGGATTGCGCGGCTGATGCCGCAGGCCCCGAAGCAGACGATCGAGAACGCCCTCGAGGGCGCCCCCGAGCTGGTGAAGATGGCTCGTGAAGACCAGGCGGTCGGCCGCCTGCTCGACTACGCGCGCAAGATCGAGGGGCTGCCCCGGCACGCGAGCACCCACGCCGCCGGCGTCGTGATCGGCGATCGACCCCTCTGGGAGATGGTGCCCCTGTGCCGTCTCAGCGAGGGCGAGGCGATGACGCAGTGGTCCATGGACGAGCTGGCCGCCGTGGGCATGCTCAAGATGGACTTCCTGGGCCTGCGCGCCCTGACGATCGTCGACAAGGTCTGCCGCGTGATCCGCCAGAGCGGCCGCCAGGCGCCGGACCTGCGCGTGGGCATGCTCGACACGAACGATGCCGCCACCTACCGCCTGATCCGCGAGGGCCTGACCCAGGGCGTCTTCCAACTGGGCAGCGGCGGCATCCGCCGCCTGCTCAAGCGCCTGGAGCCGAGCTGTCTGGAGGACCTGATCGCGGCCGTGGCCCTCTACCGGCCCGGGCCGCTGCAGAGCGGCATGGTGGAGGACTTCATCAACCGCCGGCACGGGCGCGAGCAGATCTCGTATCCCGACCCGGCCTTCGAGCCCATCCTGAAGCCCACCTACGGCGTGATCGTCTACCAGGAGCAGATCATGCGCATCGCCCAGCGGATCGCCAGGATGCGCATGGGCGACGCCTACACGATGATCAAGGCGATCGGCAAGAAGGCCGAGGCCGTCATCCAGCGCTACTGCGAGCAGTTCATCACGGGCGCGGTCGAGAACGGCGTGGACCGGGGCACGGCCGAGGAGATATTCGGGCTGATCCTCCACTTCGCCGGGTACGGCTTCAACAAGGCGCATGCGGCCGCCTACGCCTACCTGTCGTTCGTGACCGCCTACCTGAAGGCCCACCACCCCACCGAGTTCATGGCGGCCAGCATGACGTGCGAGATGGACAAGACGCACGAGGTGGTGGCCCTGATGGAAGAGGCGCCGCGGCTGGGCATCGAGGTGCTGCCGCCCGACATCAACGAGAGCGGGGCGGAGTTCACGCCGGTGGCGCCGGGCAAGCTGCGCTTCGGGCTCGGGGCGGTCAAGAACGTCGGGGCGCGCGCCGTCGAGAGCGTCATCGCCGCGCGGGACGCCGGCGGCCCGTTCCTGAGCCTGTTCGACTTCTGCGAGCGCGTGGACCCTCACGAGGTCTCCCGCGGGGCGCTCGACGCGCTGATGAAGGCCGGCTGCTTCGACGGCCTGCCCGGCAGCCGGGCCCAGCAGATGGCGCTGCTGGACACGGCGATCAAGGTGGGCACACGCGCCCGCAAGGACCGGCAGTCCGGCCAGGCCAGCCTGTTTGCGGACGTCTCCGAGCCCGACCCCGACAAGCGTATGGCCGCCAACCTGCCGGACGTTCCGCCGCTCTCGCCCCGGGAACTGGCGCGCCAGGAGAAGGAGGCCCTGGGCCTCTACGTGCGTTGCGACCCCCTGGTGGAGCACCGCGGGCGCCTGGCCCGGTTCTGCACCGCGCTGAGCGACGAGCTGGCCTCCCTGCCCGACGAGCGCGAGGTGGTCGTCGGCGGCCTGATCGAGGAGGTCAAGCGCCGCACCACCCGTGCCAAGGACCCCATGGCGGTCCTGAAGGTGCTGGACATCCACAACTCGCTGGAGTGCGTGTTGTTCCCGCGCGCCTTCGAACGCTTCAGCGACCAGGTGGTGGAGGGCGCCGTTCTGCTGTTCGCGGGCCGCGTGAGCCACACCCGCGCCACCAGCGTGCAGGTCGAGGAGGTCATCGCCATCGAGCAGGCCCAGGCGCGTCTGGCCGAGGGCGTGCGCATCCGGCTGCCGGCCGACGAGGCCGACGGGGCGGTCTGGCGCCGGCTGCGGGAGGTGCTGGAGCGCCATCCGGGGCGGGCGCCCGTGCACGTCGAGCTGGTGGCCCAGGAGTTCCGGCTCCTGGCCCGCGTCGCCAACGGGTTCACGGTCGATGCCTCCGAGCCCCTGGCCCGGGAGATCGAGGAGGTGGCGGGGGAGGGCTCCGTGCGGTTCGACATCCGCTCCGGGCTGGGGCGCGACCGGGCCCCCAACCGCTGGAAGGGGAAGCGCGATGCGCATACTGGGCATTGACCCCGGCACCCGGGTCTGCGGCTATGCCGTCATCGAGGTGAACGGACCGGATGCCCGTGCGGTGGACTACGGTGTGGTGCGGGCCGGGGGGGATTCACTGGCCCGGCGCCTCCAGGCGGTCCATGACGGCCTGCGGACCATCATCGACCGCTTCGGTCCCGGCGTGGCGGCGCTGGAGGGGGCCTTCTTCGGCAAGAACGCTCTGTCGGCGCTCAAGATCGGCGAGGGGCGCGGCGTGGCGCTCCTGGCGGCGGCCGAGGGCGGGCTCGAGGTGATCGAGTACGCGCCGGCCGAGGTCAAGAAGGCCGTCACGGGCAACGGCCGGGCGCAGAAGGGCCAGGTGCAGCAGATGGTGCGCGTCCTGCTGAATCTGCCGGAGATTCCCCAGCCGGAAGACGCCGCCGACGCGCTGGCGATCGCCCTGTGCCACTTCCACCGTCTGCCGCGCTAATCGTCGGCATTGCGGGGCGGTTCCTCGGGCCGGACGGGTGCGGCGTCTCGGGCCATGCCGTCGTCGGCCTGGTGGCTGATGAGCGCCACGACTTCGTTCACGCCGTTTCGGTCGAGCATGCCGACCAGTTCGAGGACCTTCTCGGGCTCGCCGCGGACGGTGTAGAAGATCACGTTGTCGCGCCGGAACGCCTGCATGCCCGGCACGACGGCCGAGACGCCGTAGGTCGGCACCAGCGCACCGGCCGGTTCGCTGCCCTGTGGTTCGGGGAGCGGGTCGGCGGGCGGCTTCTGCGGCTTTCTGGGTTTGCGGGACATGCGATCGCGTCCGTTCGCCCCTTGTCGGCGGGCCGCCGGGGACTGCCTTTGCGGCCCCATTGCCCGAAAGGTGCATTATATCGGTGCCATGCGCCGCCTGCAAGGCTCGCGGGAGGCCGACGCCCGGGTGCGCGCCGGCGGGGCTGTCACGATGGGCTCGCAGGCCGGGGGCGGCTCGTTGGTTGCGACGCGGGGGCGGCCATGCGATAATGGAGCGGCGGCCCGATGTAGGGAACCGCAGACCCCATTCTGCATCCAACGGCGCGGTTTGGCCGCGCGTCAGGTGATTTCCAGCGATGGCGATGAAGGCTCTGATTTCGGACATCCACGGCAATCTCGAAGCGCTCGAAGCCGTGTTGAGGGAGATACGCCATCAGGGCATCGACGAGGTCTGGTGCCTGGGCGATGTCGTGGGCTACGGTCCGAACCCGGTCGAATGCGCGGACCTGATCCGGAAGAACTGCTCCCTGGCCCTGATGGGGAACCACGACTGGGCGCTGCTGAACAGCCCGGTGGGGTTCAACACGCTGGCCACGGCCATGATCTACAAGACCAAGGAGTGGATGCGGATCACCGACAGTTCGACGGAGCAGGACAAGGAGCGCTGGGACTTCCTGTCCCAGCTCCCGCTCAGCGCCGAGGTCGACGGCATGTTCCTGGTTCACGCCTCCCCGCGGGCCGAGCTGAGCGAGTACATCCTGCCGTCCGACGTCTCGCACGACCCGCAGAAGTTCGAAGAGATCTTCAGCATGATCGACCGCGTCTGCCTGGTCGGGCATTCGCACGTGCCCTGCTGCATCACCGAAGGCCTGGGAGTGTCGACCGTGCGGGGCGAGAACGTGACGATCGAACTGGACGACCGCAAGCGCATCATCAACATCGGGTCGGTCGGCCAGCCGCGCGACGGGGACAACCGCGCCTGCTTCGTGACGCTGAACGACGAGATCCTCCGCTACTCGCGCGTCCCCTACGACTACCGCCGCACCATGGAGAAGATCACGAAGCTTGGCGAGGAGTTCCAGATGCTCGGCTACCGGCTGGGGCTGGGACGTTGAGTCCGCCTGTGGCGCCTTGGGAGCACCCATCATGGTTCTGACTGCCGTCGCGTCGATGCTCGTGCTGGGAGTCCTGTTCGGGTTCGGGCTGTCCATCGCGGCGCGCCGGCTGCGTGTGGACGAGGACCCGCGCATCGAGCGCGCACTGGCCGCCCTGCCGGGCGTCAACTGCGGCGCCTGCGGCTTCTCCGGCTGCCGCGGCTACGCCGAGGCCATCGTGGGCGGCGAGAAGGTGACCTTGTGCACGGCCGGCGGGCCGGGCGCCGCGGCCGTGCTGGCCGAACTGATGGGTGTGGAGGTGGACGCCACGGTCCGGCGCCGGGCCGTCGTGCACTGCCGCGGCGGCGCCGACTGCTGCGGGGACGCCTTTGACTACGTCGGAGAGCCGGACTGCCGGGCCGCGCAGTTGATCGGCGGAGGGCCGAAGTCCTGCGCCTACGGGTGCCTCGGGTTCGGCACCTGCGCGTCCGTCTGTCCGTACGGAGCCATCACGATGAGCGAGCAGCGCCTGCCCGTCATCGACGCCGACAAGTGCACCGCCTGCGGGCTCTGCGTCCGCGCCTGCCCCCGCAGGATCCTGTCGCTGCTTCCGGTGCACTATACCACCTACCTGGGCTGCGCGTCGCGTGAACGCGGCAAGACCGTCAAGGCCGTCTGCTCGGTGGGCTGCATCGGCTGCGGCCTCTGCGCGCGCAAGGACCCGAACGGCGCCATCGAGATGGTCGACAACCTGCCGGTGCTGGACTTCGAGAAGGCGGGAGGCGACTTCTCGGCGGCCGCCGAGGTCTGCCCGACGCACTCCTACGTGGTCGAGGCGCACGCGGTCGCGCCGGCCGATGCGGGGCCGGCTGAGCGCCAGGTTCAGCCGGTGTGAGCATCCCCTTGACACCCTGCCCGTCGGATGGCCTAATGGCGGCGTTGGGCCGGTCTCATTCACAGTTCTCAAGGAGGTTCTCATGGTCGTCGTAGACGAACAGGAATGCACGGGCTGCCAGACGTGCGTGGACGTGTGCCCCGTCGGCGCGATCTCGATGGTCGACGGCGTCGCCCACATTGACCCCGAGGAGTGCAGCGGGTGTCTGGCGTGCGTCGAGGAGTGCCCGGTCGAAGCCATTTCAGAGAAATAGGCTTCTGCGTTCCGGACATGCGCGGGCCGGGCGGGTCAGCCCCTTCCGGCCCGTTTCTTTCGGGGCGCCCTGCCGTCCCTGAGCCTTCGCCGGCGGGGCATACGCGCAGCAGGCGCACAGGCATCTCCCGGGGTCGCCGCATGGGCAGTGTCCATCTGCTTGTCCTTCTGATGCTCTGCATCCCGTCGGCCGCGCAGGCCGGCACGGCGCCGCCCCCGCAGCGCATCTGCAAGACGGGTCCGGACACCTACCGCATCGGCAGCGTCGACCTGGACGCCGCCCGACGCGAGATCCGCTGCAGCGGCCGGGTCAACATGGCCGAAGGGGGGCCGATCGAGCTTCTGGCCTGCCTCCCGCACGGGAAGACGCACGAGACCGTCCTCACGCTGGACCTCGTGCCCATGGACCTGCAGCTCTCCCTGCTGCTGCTCGGCCTCTCGCCCGGCCGGAACCCGGCCGTCCACTATCGCCCCGGAAGCCCGTCCGCGCAGCGTCCGCCCGGCGACACGGTGCTGTTGTCCGTCCAGTGGCGCACGCCCGGGGACGACGGAGCGGAGCCCGCCGTGCGGACGGTGCCCGCCGAGTCGCTGCTCCTGAACGTCCAGACGGGGAAGCCGGCCGCCGGTGTTCGCTGGGTCTTCCTGGGCAGCCGCCTGGCCGAGGGCCGCTTCGGGGCCGACCTGGACGGGTCGATCATCACGACGTTCCACGACCCCCTGGCCATCCTGGAGATCGCCGAGGAGACGGCCAACGACGACATCTACTACAACGCCAATGCCGACCTGTGCCCGCCGGTGGGCACGCCCGTCGTGCTGATCATCCGGGTCCCGCCGGCCGAGGACGCCCCGGCCCAGGGCCCCAGGGACGAACCGTCCCGGGTGCCCCCCGTTCCCGAAGAGAAGGAGGAGCATCATGCGCAGGACGTCGAGGGTGGTGGTTAGCGTGGCCCTGCTTCTGACGATGGCGGCGGCCCGGGCTCCGCAGCGCGATCCGTCGATGTTGCTCGAGTCGAAGGCCGCCATGGCGCGCGGGCTGGCCTATCTGAAGGGCGCCCAGCGCGAGGACGGCTCGTTCCAGGGCCATCCGGCGATCACCGCCCTGGCGGTGACCGCGATGGTCGGCAGCGGCGACCCCGACCACGGCCCGCGGAGCCCCCACGTCGCCCGCGCGCTGGGCTACATCCGGGCACATGCCCGGCCGGACGGCGGCATCTACGCCGGCATGTACCCCAGCTACAGCACGAGCGTCTGCACCATGGCGCTGGTGGAGGCCGGGCTGCCGGAGGACCGCGAACTGCTTGCACGCGCGCGCACGTTCCTGCTGGGCGCCCAGGCGGACGAGAGCGAGGGCGTCGGCCCGGAGAACATCCAGTACGGGGGCTGGGGCTATGAGAGCCAGGCCGGCCAGGACGAGATGCACCGGGCCGACCTGTCGAACACGCAGTTCGCCCTCGAGGCCATCCGCGCCCTGGAGGCCATCGCCGAGGAAGACGCCGCGGCCGCCGGGACGGGGCGGGGCGAGCAGACGCGTACGGAACTGGCCTACGAACGCGCCATCACTTACCTGTCGCGTTGCCAGAACCTGGAGGCGACCAACGATCAGCCCTGGGCCGGAAACGACGGGGGCTTCGTCTACCGGCCCGGCGAGAGCAAGGCCGGCGAGGACCCCGACGGCGGCCTGCGCAGCTATGCCGGCATGACCTATGCCGGGCTGAAGAGCATGATCTACGCGCGCCTGCCGCGCAACGACCCACGCGTGGTGGCCGCCTGGGAATGGGCCTGCCGGCACTGGGACGTGACCCTGAACCCGGGCCTCGGCGAGCAGGGCCTCTACTACTACTACCTCACGATGGCGCGGGCGCTCAACGCGATGGAGGAAGAGGTCATCGTCGATGCCGCAGGCCGACGCCATGATTGGCGCGTCGAGCTGACGGGCCAACTCCTCAAGATTCAGCGGGCGGACGGCTCGTGGGCCAACGAAAACGGCCGCTGGATGGAGCAGATGCCGGAGCTGGTGACCGCCTACAGCCTGCTGGCGCTCCAGCACGCCGGACGCGGCTGGTGAGGCCCGTCAGCGAGCACGCCGTTTCGGGAGCGGGTTCTGTCGGCGGCATTCTTCGATGACGGCGATCTGCCGGCGGACCTGTTGCGGTGTGATCACCAGCGGCGCGCCCTCCGTGAGCGCTTCGTGCAGACGGTTGTAGAAGATGCGGGCCATCACCGGGAACATGTTCGCCTTGCTCTTCGGCACGGTCCAGGTCTTCTCGACCCAGGGGAGTTCTTCGCGGCACCACTTGCGTCCCGGCAGGGGAGTGCGGCTGAGCGCCTGCTTCGGCGCCTTCTCCGGCCGGTAGTAGCGCCACTTCGCCTCGCCCCGAGTGGCGACCAGGCCGCCGAGCGTGCCGTAGACCTTGTACAGGAAGGGCGACGGATAGGCGGCGCAGTGGGAGATCTCCAGGTCGATGGTGGGGCGGTTCCTGCCCGTCAGGAGCACCTTGACGTGGTCGTCGGCGTCGCCGAACGGGTTGGCGCGGTCCATGGCGCACTTCACCTCGGGCATGCCCTTGCCGTAGAGCTGCAGGAGCTGATCCAGCATGTGCGCGCCGGTGTTGAGCAGGCAGCCGCCGGCATACTCCTGCAGAACCTGCCAGTCCCACCGCCGGGAGAACGTGTTGACCACGACCTTGATCATGACGATCCGGCCCAGAACGCCGGAATCGATCACCTTGCAGACCTGCGAGTAGTAGGGGGCGAACCGCGACTGCTGGTAGATGGCCAGCAGCCTGCCAGCCCGCTTCGAGGCCGCGATCATCCGATCCACGTCGCGCACGGTCGGCGCCAGGGGCTTCTCGCAGAGCACGTGAAGGCCCGCCTTGAACGCGTCGAGCGTCATGGGCAGGTGCAGATGGGACGGCGCGGCGATGACGGCCAGGTCCAGGTCGTCCCGTTCGAGCAGGCGGCGGTGGTCTTCGTAGGCGTCGACCTTCAGGTCCTTCTCGGCCTCCGCCCGCATCTCGGCCACCGGATCGGCGACGGCGACGACCTGGTAGCGGCGGTCCCGCCGGATGTGGTGGACGTGGATGTCGTAGCCGCTGCGACCGAGCCCGATGATGCCGACGCGGATGGGGTCCCGCTTCGCCTTTGCCATGGCGTCTGCTCCGCAGAAGGGAAGGGCCGGCGGGGGCATGGGCCGCCGGCCCGAAGACGAACACTCATCCTGGCTATGGTGCGGCCTCAGACGCCCCAGCCCCGCCGCTTCGAGAGCGGGTTCTGCCGGTGGCACTCCTCCATGACGGCGATCTGCCGGCGCACCTGTTCGAGGGTGACGATCAGCGGCGTCCCCTCCGTCAATGCGTTGTAGAGCTGGGTGTAGAACGCCTTCGCCATGGTCGGGAAGAGGTGCGCCCTGCCCTTGGGCACGGTCCAGGTCTTCTCGACCCAGGGCAGCTTCTCCCGGCAGTACTGGCGCCCTTCGAGCGGCGTGCGGATGAGCGTCTGCTTCGGCGCCCTAACCGGGCGGAAGTACTTCCACTTCGCCTCGGTCGTCGTCGCCGTCAGGCCGCCCTTCGTGCCATAGACCATGTAGGTGTAGGGCGAATAGGCGGCGCACGAGGAGATCTCCAGATCGATGGTCGGGCGGTTCTTGCCGGTCAGCAGCACCTTCACATGGTCCTCGGCGTTGCCCCACGTGTTGGCCCGGTCCATGATGCACTTCACTTCGGGCTTGCCGTCCCCGAAGAGCTGGAGCACCTGGTCCATCGGGTGCGGGCCCGTGTTGAGCAGGTTTCCGCCGTGGTTCTCCTGCAGCGTCTGCCAGTCCCACCGGCGGGCAAACCCGTTGAAGGCGCACTTGATCATCACGATGCGCCCGAGCACGCCGGAGTCGATGACCTTCTTCACCTGCTCGAAATACGGGGCGAAGCGCGACTGCTGGTAGACGGCCAGCAGCTTGCCGGCGCCCTTGGCGGCGCGGATCATCCGGTCCACGTCGCGCACGGTGCGTGCCAGCGGCTTCTCGCACAGTACGTTGTGGCCGGCCTTGAACGCCTCGAGGGCGATCGGCACGCGCAGGTGCGATGGCGAGGCATTGACCACGAGGTCAAGATCATCGCGAGCCAGCAGGTCGGCGTGGTCCGCGTAGCCGTCCGCCCCCAGTTCGTTCACGGCGTCCGCGCGCTGCCGTTCCAGGGGGTCTGCGACGGCGACGACCTTGAAGCGCCGATCCGTCCGCAGGTGCCCAACGTGAATGTCGTACCCGCTGCGTCCCTGTCCGATGACGCCGACCCGAATCTGCTTTCGCTTCTTCGCCTTCGCCATGGTCTCAGCTCCCGATGGTCTGCGGCGCCGTTCCTGGGCAGCGGGACGGCGCGCGGTCAGAGAACCCACAAAAGCGCCCGGAGTATGGCACAGTCGCCGGGCCGATGCAAACGGCCTGCCGGCCCCTGCGCTATGCGCCGACGTCGCCCAGCAGCTCGGCGGCCGCCGTGCGCGCATCGGCCAGGTACTCCGGGCGGGCACGCACGAGGGCGTCGGGCGCGTCCACGCCGCCGTAGAAGCGGCTGACGGCGCACGCCATGTTCAGGCACGACAGCCACGTCTTGACGATCGTCAGCGTGCACCGGTAGTAGCGCTCGCGGTCCATTGCGCCGACACACAGGAACATGCCCCGGCGGCGCGCCCGGGGCCCCTGCTTGAGCCGGTAGGTGCGCACCCAGTGGGCCTGGAAGCGGTCGACCAGCACCTTCAGGTGGCCCGGCAGGGACGTGAAGTAGAGCGGCGCCGCCACCACGACGTGGTCGGCGGCGTCGAAGCGGGGGTACAGGTCCTGCATCTCGTCCCGGATGACGCACCGGCCCGTTTCCCAGCACGCGTTGCACGAACGGCACGGGGTGATGGACATCCGATACGGGTAGAGGACGGAGACGTCGGCGCCGCGCTCGCGCAGGGCGTCCAGCGCGGCCTCGAGCACGGCGTCGCTGTTTCCCTCGCGCCGTGCGCTGCCGGCAACGGCCAGAACGGTGGTCATGGTTGCGTCTCCTCCGGCGGGGCGGCGGCATAGGGGGTGGGGTCCGGCACACCGGCGTCGGCGAACCCTCGGGCGCGCAGACGGCAACTGTCGCACCGCCCGCAGGCGCGGCCGTGGGAATCGGCGTCGTAGCAGCTGATCGTCAGGGAGTAGTCCACGCCAAGGCGGATTCCCGTGCGGATGATATCGGCCTTGGTCATGCCGATCAGCGGCGCGGCGATCTGCGTGGGGCGCCCCTCGACGGCGCGCTTCGTGGCCAGGGCGGCGAGGCGTTCGAATGCTTCGATGAACGCCGGCCGGCAGTCCGGGTAGCCGCTGTAGTCCACCGCATTGACGCCCACGAAGACGGTGTCGGACCCCGTCACCTCCGCGCAGGCGAGCGCGAAGGCCAGGAAGATCGTGTTGCGCGCGGGCACGTAGGTGGGGGGGATGGCCGGCGCGGTGTCGTGGGCCGACCGACCCGCCGGCAGGGGAGCGGCCGGGTCCGTCAGCGCGGAGCCGCCCAGTTCGGCGATGGGCAGGTCCAGCACGCGGTGCTCGACGGCGCCGAGGGACGCGGCGACGAGCCGGGCGGCCTGGAGTTCCACCTCATGCCGCTGGCCGTAGCGGAAGCTCAGCGCGCGGCACTCGTAGCCCCGGTGGACGGCCACGGCCAGCGCGGTCGCCGAGTCGAGCCCGCCGCTCAGCAGCACGACGGCCCGCCGCCCGGATGTGTTGTCGTTCGCCATGTGCCTCCGGCTCCATGCAGGCACCGGCCCTCCTCGCGCCGTCGCCCTGCGCCTACCCGACCCCGGCGTGCCGGGCGGGGAGTTCCTCTCGCTGGCGGGCGGCGCGCATCTCCTTGATCTTCATCAGGCGCACCGTGTTGCCGCGCTCCAGTTCCTCCAGCTTGCTGCGGATGGTGCGCATGGCTTCGCGCAGTTGCGGGATCATGACGTATTCGAGCGCGTTGACGCGTCGGCGCGTGCGCTCGATCTCGGCGATGAGCAGCCAGACGGCGTGCTCCATCTCGGCCAGTTCGATGATGCGGGGCACGAAGTGCCGGAGCCCCTCGACGGCTTCGTCGAACTCCACGGCCGTCTGCAGGAGGCTGTAGCCGCCGGCGGACTGGATGCGGGGTTCGATGACCGGCACGTTCACGCCCGTGATGTTGCGCGTGGTCACCGTCAGGCCGATCTCGCTGCGGCTCTGCTCCAGCGCGGCCTCGACGGCGCCGGGGGCGCTGCACAGCCCTGCCAGCACGAAGCCCTTGAGCACTTCGGGAAACTCCGCATCGAAGGCCCGACGGGCCGTTTTGTAGCGGTCCAGGAGGCCGAGGAACTCCTTCATCATGCCGTCAAGCTTGTCCTTCAGCAGGCCGTGTCCGCGCGTGGCCGTGGCCAGGCGCGAGCGCACCTGCAGCAGCGCCATCCGGGTGGCCGTCACGTTCATCTGCTGTGCCATCGCGAGGTTCCTTCCCCGGTGCCGCGCGTCATTCGGTCCGCACGGCGTGGCTCGGCCGCGACTCGGTGTAGTGCTGGTCGATGAACTCGTCGTGGACGCGTTTCAGTTCGGCGCGCGGCAGCATGCTGAGCAGGTTCCAGCCGATCTCGAGGGTGCGCTCGATGCTGCGGTCTTCGTCCTCCCCCTGCTGGATGTACTGCTCCTCGAATGCCTCCGCGAAGCGCACGTAGCGCACGTCCATCGCACTGAGGGCCGATTCGCCGAGTACGACGGCCAGCTCCTGCGCGTTCTTGCCGCGCGCGTAGGCGCTGTAGAGCTGGTTCATGACGTCGGCGTGGTCGGCGCGGGTCTTGCCTTCGCCGATGCCCTTGTCCTTCAGGCGCGAGAGCGACGGCATCACGTCGATCGGGGGGTAGATGCCGGCGCCGTGGAGGGGCCGGTTCAGGATGATCTGGCCCTCGGTGATGTAGCCGGTCAGGTCCGGGATCGGGTGCGTCTTGTCGTCCTCGGGCATGGTGAGGATCGGCAACTGGGTGATGGACCCCCCCTTGCCGCGGATGCGGCCGGCCCGCTCGTAGATGGTGGCCAGGTCGGTGTAGAGGTAGCCCGGGTAGCCCCGCCGGCCCGGCACTTCGCGCCGCGCGGCGGAGACCTCGCGCAGGGCCTCGCAGTAGTTGGTCATGTCGATGAGGATGACCAGGATGTGCAGGTCATGCTCGAAGGCGAGGTACTCGGCGGCGGTCAGCGCCATGCGCACGACGCTGATGCGCTCGATGGTCGGGTCGTCGGCCAGGTTGACGAACAGGACGGCGCGTTCGATCGCGCCCGTGCGCTGGAAATCGCTGATGAAGTAGTTGGACTCCTCGAACGTGATGCCCATGGCGGCGAAGACGACGGCGAACTTCTGGCCGGACTTGCGCACCCTCGCCTGGCGGGCGATCTGCGCGGCCAGCCGTGCGTGCGGCAGACCGGATGCGGAGAAGATGGGCAGCTTCTGGCCGCGCACCAGCGTGTTGAGGCCGTCGATGGCCGACACGCCGGTCTGGATGAACTCGTTCGGGTAGTCGCGCGTGAAGGGGTTCAGCGGGCTGCCGTTGATGTTGAGCCGCTTCTCCGGGATGATCTCCGGCCCGCCGTCGATGGGCCGTCCGGCCCCGTCGAAGACGCGCCCGAGCATCTCCATCGAGACGCCCAGCTCCTGGCCGCGCCCGAGGAAACGGACGCGCGTCTGGTCCGTCTTGATGCCGGATGTGCCCTCGAAGACCTGGATGAGCGCCTTGTCTTCATTGATGTCCAGCACGCTGCCGCGGCGCGTCTGGCCGTCGGAGAGCCGGATCTCCACGAGTTCTCCGTACGTCACGCCCTCGACCTGCTCCGCCAGCAGCAGCGGGCCGACGAGTTCCTTGACCGTCAGGTATTCCTTGGACACGGCGTCTACTCCTCCTGGCCTTCCTCATCGTCGGACGGTTTGCCCGGTTCGCCCCCGGCCCCGGTCAGGGCGTTGATCTCCTTGTCGACCTGCGTCATCAGCGCGTCGAACCTGTCCAGCTCGTCCTCGGCGATGCGCTTGGCGCGCGCGATGCCTTCGATGACGGGCAGTTCCGTCAGGCTGTCCAGGTCCGCTCCGTCCTCCAGGGCGTTGCGTGCCCGCTCGTGATACCGCAGGATGAGCGCCAGCAGGCGGAACTGCTTCGGGAGACTGGTGTAGGTGTCGATGTCGTCGAAGGCGTTCTGGTGAAGGAAGTCCTCGCGGATCATGCGTGCCGCCTCCATCAGGAGGCGGTCCGCCATGGAGAGCGCGTCGATGCCGACCAGGCGCACCAGTTCCTCCAGCTCGGACTCGCGCTGGAGGATGCGCATGGCCTCCTTGCGGTTCGCTTCCCAACCGGGGGCGACGTGCTCGTTCGCCCATGCGTCGATGGCCTGCTGGTAGAGCGAGTAGCTGCGCAGCCACGAGATCGCCGGGAAGTGGCGCGCCGCGGCCAGGCTGGCTTCGAGGCTCCAGAAGACCTTGACGACGCGGAGCGTGGACTGCACGACGGGCTCCGAGAGGTCGCCGCCGGGGGGGGAGACGGCGCCGATGACGGTCAGGGTGCCCTGGCGGTCCGGCGCGCCCTGGCAGTCGACGAAGCCCACCCGCTCATAGAAGGCGGCGATCCGGCCGGCCAGGTACGCGGGGTAGCCCTCCTCGCCCGGCATCTCCTCGAGCCGTCCCGAGACCTCGCGCATCGCCTCGGCCCAGCGCGACGTCGAGTCGGCCATCAGGGCCACGTTGTAGCCCATGTCGCGGAAGTACTCCGCCATGGTGATGCCCGTGAACACCGAGGCCTCGCGGGCCGCCACGGGCATGTTGGACGTGTTGGCCACCAGGACGGTGCGCCGCATCAGCGGCTCGCCGCTGCGCGGGTCGTGCAGCTCGGGGAACTCCAGCAGGACGTCGGTCATCTCGTTGCCGCGTTCGCCGCAGCCGAGGTAGACGATGATGTCGGCGTTCGACCACTTGGCCAACTGGTGCTGCACCACCGTCTTGCCGCTGCCGAACGGGCCGGGGATGCAGGCCGTGCCGCCCATGGCCACCGGGTAGAGCATGTCCAGCACGCGCTGGCCCGTCACCAGGGGCACGACGGGCGGATGTTTGCGCGCCACCGGCCGGCCCGTGCGCACGGGCCAGACCTGCATCATCGTCACGGGCACCTCGCCGCCGTCGGACTCGAGCACGGCGACGGGGTCCGTGACGGTCGCCTCGCAGGCCTTGATGGAGCGGACACGCCCGCGCACGCCGGGCGGCACCATGACGCGATGCTCGACGACGGGCGTCTCCCGGACGGTGCCGATGATGTCGCCGGGGCCCACCTGGTCACCTTCCTTCACGGTCGGGACGAACGACCACCGCTTCTTGCGGTCGAGGGCGGGCGCGTCGGCGCCGCGCACGATGTAGTCGCCGTACTTCTCCGCCAGCACGCGCAGGGGCCGCTGCACGCCGTCGTAGATGCTCTCGATCAGGCCGGGGCCCAGTTCGACGCTCAGCGGGTTACCCATGGGGAAGACGGGCTCGCCGGGGCCGACCCCTTCGGTCTCTTCGTAGACCTGGATCGAGTAGGCATCGCCGCGGATCTCGATGACCTCGCCGAACAGCCGGGCCTCGCCGATGCGCACCAGTTCATACATCTTGGTGCCGGACAGGCCCTCGGCCACCACCAGCGGACCGGAGACCCGCATCACGCGGCCGGGCGCTCGCTCCTGCGATTCCTGCGCAGCTTGTTCTGCCATGGTTCCTTCTCGCAACGTTGCTCTAAGTGGGCGGGCGGCGGCGGGACTGTGGAAAACATGTCTCGGCCATCTCAGTGGTCTCACCCGCCCTGTGAAGCCGCCGGATCGTCACCCAGAAGGTTCACGCCGACCGACTGCTCCAGCACCCGCCGCATGTGCGACAGCGTGCTGCCCGTGCTTCCCCGGTGCGAGGGGACGACCAGCACGACCGCGCCCGTCGCACGGCGCACCTCGTCGACCACGTCCGGCCGGTCGCCGGCGACGGTCTCGCTCAGCAGCGTCAGCCCGACGGCCGCGTCGCCCATCGCCCGGCGCAGAGGGGCTTCCAGGTCCTCGCCGGCCTCCAGCGGCACAAACTCCATGCCGGCCTCCCGGAGGTACAGCATCTCATCCCGGGGACCGATCGCCACGACCCTCTTTGTCACCGCCATCGGCGTTCCCGTTCGTCAGACGTAGCCGGGGCGCAGCCGCTCCAGGAGCAGCTCGGGCGCCACGCCGGCCCAGCGCCCCCCGAGCACCAGTTTCAGGTTGAACACTTCCGTGTGCATGCCGATCGCATAGGCGAACACGCGCTCCGGCCCGAAGGCCACCGAGCGGGCGCCGCGCAGGTACTCGGCGAGGCCCTCCTCGGCCTGCCGCACGAACCCGCGCACGCGCGTGGCGCCGTCCAGGTCGCGCAGGCGGGAGGGCGCCACGCCCGCCACGGCACCGCCCAGCAGGTCCGGCCAGTCGGCCAGGTCCGCCCGCGTCAGGGCACCGGCCAGGCCGGCGTCCGGCAGCTCGGCCGCCACGGCCTGCTGCACGTCCGGCTTGTGTTCCAGCAGGCGTGCCCGCCAGAGCGACTCGACCCCGAGGATCGCGCGGCTCCGCCGCCAGTAGCCCGTGATGAAGTCGTTCCCGCGCCGTTCGGCTTCGCGTGCGAGCGCATCCAGGCACTCGGCGTCGATGACGGCGTCCAGGAGTTCGGGCCGGTCGGCGGCGGTCGGCAGGACGGCGCGGACGCGCTGTACGCCCCGGCGCACGTACTCCGGCACATCGGCGGGCAGGTCGTCCCACACGCGGGTCCAGAGGTCGTCGGCCTCCGGGGCCTTGCGTCCGGAGGCCCCTCGGTCGGGCTCGGCCCTCCGGTCTGCGACGAAGCGGCGGAGTCCGTCGAACGCGTGCTGCACGTCGACGTGGAACGTGGCGAGGTCCGACGGGCTCACGGCGCGCAGCTCGGCGGCGCAGTCGGCCAGCGTCTCTGCGGCGATCCGGTCGAGGTGCCGCACGGCGGCCGCATCCGGGACGCGGTCCTCGAGCGCCGTTCCGCTCAGCCGTTGCAGGAGGGCGCCCGGTTCCGGTTCGGCCACCAGTTGCCGGAAGGCGTCGTGCGTGAGCAACCGGCCCTCGCGGGCGGCCACCAGGCCGCTCACGTAGGTCCACGCCGCCGGGGATTCACGCCGCGCCATGTCCATGCTCCTGCCGGGGGTGTCTCAGACGGTCACCTGTTGCGGGAACAGCAGCTCGGCCACCTCGGGCGCGAGCGTCTCGCGCAGTCGCCGCAGGCGGGACTCGATCGAGAGGTCGATCTCGAAGCGGCCGGCACGGAACAGCACGCCGCCGCTCAGGGGGCCGTCGTGCCGCTCCAGGCGCAGCCGGGCGTCTGCGGCACGGTGCTCGTTCATGCGTTCCACCAGGGGGGCCAGGCGCTCGGCGTCGCGCTCATTGCACAGAACCCGGCCGCCCACGTCCGCCGGCAGGGATTCCATCCACCGGCCGACCACGGCGCAGTAGTCGTCGTCCGGCAGCGCGGCCAGGCGTTCGGCCGCCCGGTCGAACAGGGAGTTGAGCATCTCGTTGCGCTGCTTGAGCAGGGCCAGGTTGTGCTCGGCCCGGCGGGCGACGATCTCCCGGTCGGCCCGCTGCCGCAGTTCATGCTCCGCCCGGCTGCGGCGGCGTTCGAACTCCATCGTCAGCGCCTCGCGGGCGGCCTCCAGCCGCTGGCGCTTGTGTTCCTCCGCCGTGGCGAGGATGCGCTCGGCCTCGGCGCGCGCCTCGGCCAGGATGGTCTCGCGTATGTGGTCCAGCGACATCGGTGCGCCCTTCCTCGGCTCTCAGCCGGCCGTCAGGGGGTTTGTCACGGTCAGCCCGTCTGCGGTCAGCCAGAGCGTCATCAGGATGGCGGCCAGCAGCGCCACGACGGCGTAGGTCTCCACCAGCGCGGGCATGATGATGGCGCGGCCGCCCTGTTCGGGCCGGCGGGCCACCAGGTTCATGCACGCGGCCGACGTCTCGCCCTGGTAGACGGCGCTGCGCCACAGGACCGACCCGAGCGCGATGCCCACGAACAGCAGGGCGACGCCGACGATGGGCGCCACGGTCACGCCGCCGGCCAGCAGGTTCACGCGCAGGGCGATGATGATGGCGCCGATGAACCCGTAGAAGCCCTGCGTGCCCGGCAGCGCCATCAGGACGAGCATCTGGCCGAACAGCTCCGGCTTCTCCGAGAGCACGCCCGCCGACTGGCCGGCGGCCAGCCGGATGCCGCGCGCCGAGCCCACGCACCCGCCGAGCACGGCCAGCATGGCTCCGGCCATGGCCCAGCCGAGCCCCGTCTGCACGAAGTACTGATTCAGCAGAACGTCCAGCGTCTGCAGAACGTTCAACGCCTCGCCCAAATTCGGTTCCATACTCGTCTCTCCTCTGGCCGGATCAGTCGCCCTCGCCGGGCACCACGAGCACCTTGCCGGTGCTCAACGACAGCGGACGGAACGGCACCCCGTCGGCGCTGTAGAACCTGCTGAAGAACTCCAGGAAGATCAGGCGCGCCGAATGCACGAACGCGCCCAGGATGCACACGGCGAAGTTGAACGTGTGGCCCAGCACCAGCACGCCCACGAACAGTGCCGTGCCCACCACGGGCGTGCCGCGCACCAGGTCCGCCATGATGTTGATCGACATGCCGATGATGCCGGTCGTCAGGCCCAGGGCCAGCAGGCGGGCATACGAGAGCATGTCGCCGATGAACGTCACGTAGCCGTAGCCGCCCAGGATGCCGTAGAGGCTGACGAGGCCCGTGATCGCCTTCGCAACCAGCGTCTCCTCCCTGCGCCCCTGCGTCAGCACCAGCCCGACGCAGCACAGGCCGAACACGATGGCCGCCGCCCGGAACACCGGGGCGGGCACCGCGAAGAAGAGCTTCGAGACCACCACAAGGAACGCCGGCAGGGCCACAACCCACAGGCCCGCGTCGAACAGCGCCCCCGCCACGTCTCCCCGCCGAAGCAGGCCGTAGCCCTTCAGCACGATCCCGTAGAGCTGCGTCAGCACCCCCAGCCCGAGCGTCACGATCAGCATCAGGATGGCGCGTTCCAGCGGGTCCACCAGGGCGAACGTCTCCTTGATGCGGAGCAGCCGGTTGTCCTCGCCCAGGTACTGCGGCTGCCACAGGTCGCCCGCCCACGTGCCCGTCAACGCGCCGACCGCCATCGTGGCCAGCCCGCCGTACAGGAACAGCACGCACAGGTCGTAGTGGCCTTCGTAGCGGCGGGCCTTCCATGCCAGGAACCCCGCCACGACACACAGCATCGCGCCGTAGACCACGTCGCCGAAGCAGAAGCCGAAGAACAGCAGGAAGCTGAAGGACAGGTACGGCGTGGGATCGAACGAGAAGTAGTCCGGCAGTCCGAACATCTTCACCAGGAACCGCATCGGCCGCACGACCGGGTTCAGGCTCAACTCCACCGGCACCCGGTCTTCCGGCGCCGGATCCTCCAGCAGGACGGCAGCCCGGGGGAAGCGCTTCGCCAGGGCCGCGCGCAGCGCCTCGGCGTTCCGTGCGCGCACGAAGCCCGTCAGGATGACGATGCGCGCGGTCGCAGCGGCGCCGTTGAGCGCCTCCACGCGCGCGAGCTGCGCCTCCCAGTGGGCGCGCAGCAGGGCCAGTGGGCGACGCCCCGCGGCCAGTCCGGCGATCCGCGCCGCCTGCTCGTCCGCCCGGGCACGCAGGTCCCTCACCTCGGCGTGCAGGCCCTCGATCCGCTCCGCCTCGGGCTCATCCAGGTCCGGCAGGGGCCGCACGACGGCCTCGAACCGCCTCAACACGGCCGCGGCCTCGTCGGCTTCGGCCGGGTGGGCGACCACGCACACGTTCACGGTGCCGCGGGCGCGCGACACCTCCTGGAACGCCAGATGCTCAACGGCCCACTCGTCCGACTCCAGTCCGTCCCAGTGCGCCTCGGTCAGCCGCACCACCCGGACCCACACGCGGTTCAGGGCCTTCAGGTCGGCCAGTCCGAAGGGGAGTTGCGAGAAGAACGTGAGCATCTCGATCTCGGCTTCTCGCGCCTCGATCTGCCGCTGGAGGCGGCGGCAGGCCTCGGCCGCGCGTCGACTCTCGGAGGACACGGAGGCCAGATCGACGGTGCGCGTCGCCTCCCGTACCTCGGCCTCCGTTGCGCGGAGCGGCGTGTTGACCAGCCCGGCGAGGAACCCCTCGCGGGCCGGGGCGAATTCGTCGAAGATGCTCTCGATCTGCTCGATCTGCTTCAGGTGGGCGCGGGCGTCCTCGGCGGACTCGCGCAGGCGGTCCTGCGCGTCGGCCGGCAGGCGCTCGGCGAGGTCCTCCACGTGCACCATTCCCAGGGTTTGCAGGAACCCCGGCAGGTCCTCGGCCACGTCTCTGGGCGCCAGAAATGTGGCGCGCTGCATCCGGCTGATCGCCACGGTCAGTCCTTGCGAAGGTGCGTCAGGATCAGTTCGGCCGCCTGTCCGGCGGCCTCCGAGGAGGCTGCCGACCGCAGGGAGCCCGCGATGCCGGCGGCCTGTTCGTCCAGTGCGGTCCGCTCGCGAGCCACCCGTTCCTCTTCGTCCCTGCGGACGGCCGCCACGCCGCGCTCGAACTCCTCCTCGAACTGCCTGCGGAGCGCGTCGGCCTCCCCAGAGATCGACTGCTCCGTGTCCCGCGCGGATGCCCGCGCCTCCTCAACGATCGCGTCCGCCTCGGCTTCCAGCGACTGTACCTTGCGGATAATGCTATCGACCATGGCGATGTCGTCGTGATTCGAGGAGAAGGGGGGCCGGCAGCCGATGCACCATCGGCAATGGAATGCGCCCTCTCTCCACTGTAGCGGATGCCCGGCGGGAGTTCAAATCACCGCCGCCCCGACACGGAGTTGCCCGAATCCTCCGGGGTCGATTACAATGGGGCGCGTTCATGGCCCCCGGGCGTCCGTTCTGCGCCCTGTGCCCACGCGTCTCCGATGGAGCAGTATGAAGCGGCTTCAACGATACGTCCTGGTCAACGTCTTCAAGGCCTTCGTCCCGGCGTTCACCGCGCTGGTGCTGCTGATGGCCGTGGGCGTCTGCCTGCAGTTGCTGAACGAGGGGCTGGACGTGGTGCGCGTGGCGTCGCTCGTGCGCCTGGTCCTGGCCTACTCGGTGCCGATGGTGCTGCCGTCGGCGTTCCTGACCGCCGTGATCCTGACGTTCGGGCGGCTGGCGGGCGACAACGAACTGACGGCCGTGCGGGCCGCCGGCATCCCCATGTTCCGCGCTGTGCACCCGGTGCTGTGGGCGGCGTGCGGCCTGGCGGTCCTGGCCGCCTACTTCCAGTTCGAGACGGTGCCCAGGTCGCAGGGGGCCCTTCGGGCACTCAAGTACAAGGCATTCAAGCAGATACTGCTGGACAAGGCGGCGCTGAGCTGGTCGCGGCAGTTCTCCTTCCCGCCCGTTCACATCATGTACGACGACTTCCGCGACGGCGTCATGCACAACGTCGTGGTCCTGCACGCGGGGCCCCGCCGGGTCGAGCAGATCACCACCGCCCGCACTGCCACCATCGAGGACGACGCCGTGCGGCCGGAGCGGATCGTCTTCCGGATGAACGACTGCGTTATCACCGACTTCGAGTCGCAGAAGGGCGGCATGCCCCGAAGCGCGCAGGCGACGCCGATCCTCTACTGGGTCAAGGCGGTGACCAGCTCGGAGGACGTGCTCTCCCGGCGGCGCTACTTCCCGCTGATGGAGCTGATCTCCGACATGCGGCTCCTGAAGGCCGCGGTCGCCGGGCACCCGGCCCGACGGGATGCCGACATCGAGTCGGCCCGCAAGGACCGGCGCAGGAAGCTGCGGCTTCTCCAGGGCGAGACGGCGGACCACCATACCGTCGTGGAGTCGAAGCGCAAGGACTACGACAAGGCCACACTCCGCGCCCACGAGCACAGGAAGACCGAGGAGCTTGCCGAAGCGGCCATCCTGGACGCGGGCCGCGTGCTGGACGAACTCCAGGTTCAGATGAACGACTGCCGGCGGGAGCTGGAGGCGGCGCCGGACGTGGAGCGGATGATGCAGCTTCAGCAACGGCAGGCCGACATCGTGCACAGGATCACGGCCGCCAGGGAGAGCATCGGAGACGCCGAGGCCCGGCGCGACCAGGCGCGGCGCGATCAGGCCCAGAGCGCGCGGACCGTCGGGCAGTTGGAGCGGGAGATCGCCATCCTGAACGAGCGCAGCCGGCAGTTGATGGCCGGCCAGGCGGAGATCCGCCGGCAACTGCGGATTGTCGAGGACCAGGACAACCTGCGGGACGTGGAGATCCGCATCCACAAGCGGCTCTCGCAGGCCGTGTCCGTCCTTACCTTCGCGCTGCTGGGCATCCCCCTGGGGGTGACGGGCGGCCGGCGGAACGTCATGGTAGCCTTCGGGCTCAGTTTCGCGATCGTGCTGCTCGTTTTCTACCCGCTGCTGATCCTCGGGGAGGTGGCCGCCGAGGCGGGCAAGCTGCCGATCGTCCCCGCCATCTGGGGCGGCAACGTCCTGACGCTGGGCATCGGTCTGGTTCTGAGTCTCAAGACGCTGAGCCGCTGACCCGCGCGCGGGCGCCGCCCGGGTGTCCGCCGGCCCGACCCAAGGGAGATGGTCACTGTGGAGGATCCGCGAAGCGGTAACGGCCGCCGGCCCGAGCGGGGCCCGTCGGCCCGGCTGCGGGCCGTCTGGCCGCACCTGACGGCCTCGGCGGTCTCCGGCCTGCTGCTCTACCTGTCCTTCCCCCCCTTCGATCTCGGTCCGGCGGCGTTCGTGGCGCTCGTGCCCCTGCTGGTGGCCGTCGGCCGGGCGCCCGGGTATGTCACGGCCGCCGTCTGCGGGTGGCTGGCGCTCCTGGTCGCCGGCCTGGGGGGATTCGCCTGGCTGGCCTCCGTGGCGGTGCCGGGCTGGCTGGGGCTGGCCCTGTACGTGAGCCTGTACGGCGCCCTGGCGGCCCTGTCGATCCGGTGGATGCGGGAGCATCTGCCGGCGGCCTGGCCGGCGACGGCGGCCTGCGCCTGGGTGGCGCTGGAACTGGTGCGGGCCGAACTCGGCCCCGGCTTCCCCTGGCTGTTCATCGGCTACACGCAGTACCGGGCGACGTGGCTGGTGCAGACGGCGGCGCTTGGAGGGGTCTATGCGGTGGGGTTCGTCGTGTTCCTGACGAACGCCGCCCTGGCGGCCGTTGCGGAGCGCATGTCCGCCCTGCGGCGGGCCGAAGGCCTGGGCCCGGGCGCATGCCGGGCGGCCATCCTCGGCGTGGCCGTGCTGGGTCTCGCCTGCGTCGGCGGTGCGGTCGCGTGCCGTCGCGTGGAGATGCGGCAGGGGCCGAGGGTGGGCGTCGTGCAGCAGAACATCCCCCGCCTGATGTCCGAGATCTTCGACCCGGACAAGACGGCGGCCGACTACTACCGCGAGCGCCGGGACGAGGTGCAGTTGTGTGCGCAACTGACGGCGCGCATGCGCGAGCGCGGCCTGGACCTGGCCGTCTGGCCGGAGAGCACCGCGCCCGTTCCGCTGGACCTGCCGCCGGCCGCCTTCGCCATCCCGGAGGAACGCCGGCTCCACGGGCAGACGATGGGCTATCTGCGCGAACTGGGCGAGGACATGGGCTGCCACTTCCTGATCGGGGCGCCCTCCTACGTCTCCCGCGAGGCCGCCCGGTCGTTGCTCTACGGCGTGAGCGCCACGCCGCAGTTCGCCAACTCGGCGGTCTTCCTCTCCCCGGGCGGGCAGGTGCTGGACCGGTACGACAAGATGCGGCTCGTCCCGTTCGGCGAGTACGTGCCCGGCCGCGCCCTCCTGCCGTTCCTGGCGGCGCTCACGCCCATCCCCCGCGAGATCACGCCGGGCCGCCAGGAGGTGATCTTCACGCTGCCGGACGGGGCGGGGACGCGGTTCGGCGCGCTGGTCTGCTACGAGGACGTCTTCCCCGATCTCTGCATCGAGTTCCGCCGGCGCGGGGCGCAGTTCCTCGTCAACCTGACCGACGAGGGCTGGTACCTGATCGCCGGCGAACTCCGCCAGCACCTGGCCATGGCCGTGTTCCGGGCCGTCGAGACGCGCACGACCGTCGTGCGGTGCGCGAACACCGGCATCTCCTGCTTCATCGACCCGAGGGGCGAGGTCTACGCCGCCCTGAAGCCGTGGACGCAGGGGACGCTGAGCGCGCCCGTGCGGCTGTCCGACCGGGTGACGCCGTACGTGCGGTTCGGGGACGCCTTCGCCGTCGCCTGTCTCATGCTGACGATCGCGGCTCCCGGTCTGCGGCTCGCCCTCAGGCGGGAGGGAAGAACTCCGCATTGTCGGTGAACACGCGGGCGGCCTCCTCGGCGGAGAGCCCGGCCCCGCACAGGATGCGCTCGGCCTGGGCGCGGTCGGGGTAGTCGCCGGGCTCGTGTCCGTCCGAACCGAAGCTCAGCAGTGCGCCGTGCCGGAGCGCCAGGCGGGCGACGTGCCCGTTGGTCAGCCCGTGCCCCTTGCGGCCGCTGATCTCCAGGCGGACGCCGGCCTCGGCGGCCAGGGCCGCGTCGCCGGGCGCGATCAGCCCCGGGTGGGCCAGCACGTCGCAGCCGGCCTCGATGGCGGCGCGGTTCGTGCCGGGCGCCACCGGCTCCACGATGGTCTCTCCGTGGACGAGCACGACCTCCGCCCCGGCCTCGCGGGCGGCCTCCACCATCGCGCCGATCAGAACGGGCGGCACGTGGGTGATCTCGCAGCCGGGCAGGATCTGCATCTCGCCGTATGCGCCGGCCACCTTCTCGCAGAACCGCGCCAGGCTCACCACCACGTACTCCAGGTTGGCCTGGTCGCAGTGGTCGCTGATGACCAGGCCGCGATAGCCGAGCGCCTGGCAGCGCCGGGCCAGTTCGGCCGGGACGAGCCCCCCGTCACTGAAGATGCTGTGCGTGTGCAGGTCGATCATGCGGACCTCGTGTCTGGTGTGCGCGGCCGGGTCGTCCGGCCCGGGCGCATTTATAGCAGACGCGCGGCCGGCGCGCCACGGCCGGCGGGCGGCGTGTGCGTTGTTGACCGGCAGGCATGTGCGGCCTACAATACGGCGGTTTCCCGATCCAGCCGCGGAGGCACCATGCTCCAATCCTGTCTTGCCAGGCTTGTGGAGGGCACGGACCTGTCCGTGACGGAGGCGCGCGAGGCCATGGGCGCCATCATGTCCGGGCAGGCCACGGAAGCGCAGATCGCCGGGTTCCTGGTCGCCCTGCGGATGAAGGGCGAGACGGTGGACGAGATCACCGGATGCGCGCTGGCCATGCGGAGCGCGGCGACGCCCATCGATGCCGGCGGCCTGGACGTGGTGGACACCTGCGGCACGGGCGGCACGCGCAAGGGCACGCTGAACGTCTCGACCGCCGCTGCGCTCGTCTCGGCCGGCGCGGGGGTGCCCGTGGCCAAGCACGGCAACCGAGGGGCCAGCGCCAGTTGGGGCAGCGCGGACGTGCTGGAGGCCCTCGGCGTGGACATCGACGCGGAGCCGGCCGTCGTGGAGCGCTGCATCCGGGAGGCCGGCATCGGCTTCCTGTTCGCGCCGGCCCTGCACAAGGCGATGCGGTTCGCGATCGGGCCGCGCCGGCAGCTTGCCGTGCGCACCGTGTTCAACATCCTGGGCCCGCTGACCAATCCGTCCGGGGCGCGGCGGCAGTTGCTGGGCGTCTTCGCCGAGGAACTCGTCGAACCGATGGCGCGCGTCCTGATGAACCTGGGGGCCGTCCGGGCCATGGTGGTGCACAGCCGGGACGGCATGGATGAGATCAGCCTGTGTGCGGAGACCGTGGTGGCCGATGTCTGCGACGGGGCCGTCACCATGGGCTCCCTGCGGCCGGAGGACCTGGGGCTGGCGCGTGCGCGGCGCGGCGACCTGGTTGTGGGCGGCGTGCGCGAGAGCGTCCGCGCCATCCGCGGCGTGCTGGACGGGCGGCCGGGCCCGCACCGCGACATGGTGCTTCTGAACGCCGGGGCCGCGATCTGTGTGGGTGGTCGGGCCGAGAGCGTGGCCGACGGCATGCGGGCGGCCGCCGAGTCCGTGGAGTCCGGGGCCGCGCGCGAGGCGCTGCGGAAGCTCATCGAGGTCTCGCACCAGGCGGCGTCCTGACGCGCTCAGGGGGCCGCGTCCGGTGCCGGCGTCGGCCGGATGGCGGCCTGCAGTTCCTTCGCCTCGGAGAAGTCGCGGTAGACGGCCAGGGCAACCGCCAGGGCCTTGTCCGCCTGGTCGACCTTGCCCATCTGCGCGTAGGCGCGGGCCATCGCGTAGAGGGCCGGGAAGTGCTGCGCATCGGCCAGCAACGCCTTGTGGCAGGCCGCCAGGGCGTCGTCCGGCTGTGCCTTGGCCAGGTAGGCCTCGGCCAGGAGGCGATAGAGGTCCGGGGGCGCCGTGCCGCCGAGACGCTCCACCTTCCGGAACACCTGGAGGGCGGTATCGACCTGGCCCGCTTCCAGTGCGGTCAGCCCCTGCCGCAGGTAGCCGTCCCGGACGGAACTGCCGGACGTGCGCCAGATGCCGATCAGGGCGTCGCGGCATCCTGCGGAGACAACGGGGTCGGGGTCGTTCAGGCCCTTGTCCGGGGCCTGGTGGCCCAGGAGCGCCCGGCGCAGGTCCGAGCGCATGTCGGGCCCAAGCTGCGCCAGCATGTCGCGGCCGGCGGGGCCGTTGATCAGGCCGGCCATCTCCACGGCGGCGGCGCGGCGTTCGGCTTCCGCGCCGTGGAGCAGGCGGCGGATACGCCCCTGCATCAGGATGGCCAGGTCGTCGGCCGTGGCCGCCGTGGGGGGCTCGATCTCGACCACGCCGTCCTTCTCGACGATCCGGATGCCGTCAAGGACCGGTTCGCCGGCCTGGTCGCGCGCCGCGTCGCCGCTCCACAGGAGGTGGACCGCCACGAGGGCCAGAAAGACGAGCCCGATCACGATGAGCGTCCGGCTCGGTATCGCTCGCTCTGCCATGGCGACGTCCGCTCACAAAAGACGATATGGCCATTATGGCCCGTTTTGGTGGCCGCTTTCAAGGCGGGTCTGTGACGCCGGATCGTCCGCCAGGCGTTCCCCCCATTCGGCCAGTTGTCGTTCCACCTCTGCCGGCGACGAGGAACCGTGCGACCGGTAGTTGGCCACGCAGTTCTCGATGCCCAGCACGTCGTAGACGTCCTCGTCGATCGCGGGGCAGAACCCGCGCAACTGGTCCAGGCTGAGCTTGCTCAAGGGGGTCTCGTCGGATGCGGCCTGATGGACGGCGCGTCCGACGGCGGCGTGGGCCTCGCGGAAGGGCACGCCGCGGCGGACCAGGTACTCGGCCAGCGACGTGGCGTCCAGGTAGCCGGTCCGGCAGGCGTTCCGCATGTTGTCGCGCTTGAAGGCGGCGTTGCGCACCAGGTCGGCCGCGAGCTGCAGCGACCGGTCGACGGTGTCGAACGCGTCGAAGAGCGCGGCCTTGTCCTCCTGCATGTCCCGGTTGTAGGCCAGGGGCAGGCCCTTCAGCATGGTCAGCAGGGCCAGGAGGTCGCCGTAGACGCGGCCGCATCTGCCGCGCATGAGTTCGAGCACGTCGGGGTTCTTCTTCTGCGGCATGATGCTCGAGCCGGTGCAGTATGCCTCGTCCAGGTCCACGAAGTTCAGCCCCGCCGACGCCCAGAGCACCCAGTCTTCGGCCATGCGGGACAGGTGCATGGCGATCATGCTGAGGTCGAACGCGAACTCGATCACGAAGTCCCGGTCGCTGACCGCGTCGATGCTGTTGGAGAAGCAGCGGTCGAACTGCAGCGCTTCGGCCGTGCTCTGCGGGTCGGTGGGCAGCGAGGTGCCGGCCAGGGCGCAGGCGCCCAGGGGGCTGACGTTCAGCCGTGCGCCGCAGTCGGCCAGCCGCGAGTCGTCCCGGGCGAACATCTCCACGTAGGCCAGCAGCACGTGGGCCAGGAGCACGGGCTGGGCGTGCTGCAGGTGCGTGAGGCCCGGCATGACGGCGTCGGAGTACTCCCGGGCCTTTGCCACGAGTGCGCGCTGGCACTCGCGCAGCCGGGCCCGGCATCCTTCGGCCGCCTCGCGGCACCAGAGCCGCATGTCGCAGGCCACCTGGTCGTTGCGGCTGCGGGCCGTGTGCAGCCTGCGCCCGGGGTCGCCGACGCGTTCGATCAGTGCGGCCTCGATGTTCATGTGCACGTCTTCCAGCGGCACGCGGAACTCGAAGGAGCCCGCGTCGATCTCCTGCTCGATCCGGGCGAGTCCCTCGCAGACGGCCGTCAGGTCCTCGAGGGTGATCAGACCGCACTTCTGAAGCATCTGCGCGTGCGCAACGCCCGCGCGGATGTCCTGCCGGTAGAGGCGATGGTCGATCGAGACCGATTCGGTGAACTGCTCGACGGCCTCGTCGGTGTCCTTGACGAACCGGCCGCTCCAGGGCTTCTTCATCGCGCGTGTTCCTTCGAGTTCGGTGCGGCGAGGGGCCGCCCTCGGCCCGGGTACCAATACTGTATAGGAGTGCCGGGGGGGATTCAATCCCGGGGGGAGGAGGGCGAGCCGGCCGGCCACCGATTCTACGCCGACCAGTCCTGGCCCCTGATCCGGGAGACGATGCCCTGAGCGGCCCGGCGGTGCTTGCCCGACGGGCGGGTCGTGTTATGATGGAACCCTCGGGTGTTACGCGTGTCGCCACGTCAGAAGGGAGGTGCGACCATGACGGACACCGTACGGTTCGGCGTCTCGCTCGGCCTGGGGCTGCTCGACGAGTTTGACCAGTTGATCCGGAAGCAGGGGTATCCCAACCGCTCCGAAGCCGTGCGCGACCTGATCCGCAGGCGCCTGCTCGAAGAGGCATGGCAGGCGCCCGAGCACCGCACGTTCGCCGTGCTGACGCTCATCTACGACCACCACACCATGGGCGTCTCGGAGCGGCTCATGGAGCTCCAGCACGAATCGCACACGCAGGTGATCGGGTCGTTTCACGTGCACGTCGACAAGGAAACGTGCCTGGAGGCGGTCGTGCTCAAGGGCAGGGGCAGGGACCTGCGGGCGCTGGCCGACCGGATGATCGCGCTCAAGGGCGTGCAGTACGGGCACCTGAACATGGCCGAGAGCGTCGGCCACGCCCACTGAGCCGATCCGGGCGGCGTCCGGCGCCGGTTGCGGCCGTGCGGCCGGCTCTGATATAGTGCGTGCGTGCGCGCGGCGCGCCCGTGCCGCGCATTCCTCGGGCTTCTCACGGTTACGGCATCCATGGACAAGAGGCGATTCACGGTTACGGCGGCGCTCCCTTATGCCAACGGGCTGCTGCACGTCGGCCACATCGCCGGCTGCTACCTGCCGGCAGACATCTTCGTGCGCTACCTGCGCGCCCGCGGCGACCAGGTGGCCTTCATCTGCGGCTCCGACGACTACGGCGTGCCCACCGCGCTGAGCGCGCGCAAGGAGGGCAAGACGCCCCGCGAGGTGGCCGAGCACTACCGGGCCGAACAGAAGCGCGACTTCGACGGCCTGGGCGTGTCCTTCGACATCTACAGCGGCACCAGCGCCACCGACATCCACCGCGAGATCAGCCAGGGCTTCTTCCGCAAGCTGCTCGAGGCCGGCTACCTGGAGAAGCGCTCCACCGAGCAGCTCTACGACCCCGAGGCGGGCATGTTCCTGCCCGACCGCTACGTGGAGGGCACCTGCCACCACTGCGGCGCCGGCGGGGCCCGCGGCGACCAGTGCGAGACCTGCGGCAAGACGATCGACCCCTCGCTGCTCATCGGCCCGGTGAGCGTCGTCACGGGCGCCACGCCCGAGGTGCGCCGGACCGTCCACTGGTTCTTCCGCCTGCCCGAGTTCGAGGACCGCCTGCGCGACTGGCTGGAGGGGCATCCGGAGTGGCGCCCGATGGTCCGCAACTTCACCCTGGGGCTGCTCGGCGCCGGGCTGCCCGTGCGCCCGATCACGCGCGACCTGGAATGGGGCGTGCCCGTGCCGCTGCCGGACGACCCCGACGCCGACGGGAAGGTGCTCTACGTCTGGTTCGACGCGCCGATTGGTTACGTTTCCTTTACCGAGCAGTGGTGCCGGGAGCGCGGTGAGGAGCCGGGCGCTTACCAACGCTGGTGGAAGGACCCCGACTGCCGGATCGTCCACTTCATCGGCGAGGACAACGTCGTCTTCCACGCCCTCATCTGGCCCGCCATGCTCATGGGCGAGGCCACCTACCAGCTCCCGCACAACGTGCCCGCGAACTGCTTCCTGAACATCCGGTTCCCGGGCCAGGACGAGGCGAAGATCTCCAAGAGCCGCGGCACCGCCGTCTGGATCCGCGACTACCTGCAGGACTACGCGCCCGACCCGCTGCGCTACTACCTGACGATGATCGCGCCCGAGCAGCAGCGCACGGCCTTCCAGTTCGACGACCTGATCCGGCGCAACAACGAGGAGCTGATGGCCGCGCTCGGCAACTTCGTGCACCGCAACATGACGTTCGTGCACCGCTACTTCGGCGGCAAGGTGCCCGCGCGCGGCGAGCTGACCGACCAGGACCGCGCGCAGCTCGACGCGGTGGCCGCCCTGCCCGACCGCGTGGCCGCGCTGCTGGAGGAGTACCGGTTCAAGGACGCCCTGGGCGAGGTGATGGCGGCCGCACGCGACGGCAACAAGTATTTCGACCACCGTCAGCCATGGGCGCTGCGCAAGTCCGATCCGGCCGCCTGCGCGACGGTCATCAACGTCTGCCTGAACACGGTCAAGACCCTGGCGGTTGTGATGGAGCCCTTCCTGCCGTTCGCGGCGGCCCGCACGGCCGCGATGCTGTCGGCCGGGTCCGAGGAACTGACCTGGCAGGCGGCCGCTCAGCCGCTGCCCGAGGGGCGCCCGCTGGGCGAGCCGGTCATCCTGTTCGAGAAGCTGGAACCGCCCGCAGAGAAGGACGCAGGGGGCCGGGACGCGTGAGGACGTTCGTGGCCATCGAGCTGGACGAGGCGTGCCGGACCGCCCTGGCGCGCGCCGTCGACCGCCTCAAGCCCCTGGCGGGCCGTGCGGTGCGCTGGGTGCGGCCGGACGCGATGCATCTGACCGTGAAGTTCATCGGCGAGCTGCGCCCGACGGACCTGCCGGTCGCGATCGAGTGCATGCAGCCGCCGGCCGGGCGGGTGCCCCCGTTCTCGATCGAGGTCGGCGGCCTGGCGGCGTTTCCCCCGCGCGGAGCGCCGCGCGTCGTGCACGTCGGCGTGCATGAGCCGACGGGCGCGCTGGCTGCCCTCCACGGCGAACTCGAGGAGGCCCTGCGCGAGGCCCTGGGCGTCCGCCGGGAGGGGCGGCGCTTTCACGCCCACGTCACCCTGGGCCGCGTGAAGGACGTGCGCGGGTGCCCGCCCGTCGAAGCGATGGCGGCCGAGCAGCCCGAGGCCCGTTTCGGCATTGTGGAAGTGGATTCCTTCCTCCTGATGCACAGCGAACTGCGTCCGGACGGCCCCGTCCACACGCCCCTGCACCGGTTCGCCCTCGGCGGGGCGGAGGGCGGGCGATGATCGTCACCGTCACGCTCAACACCACCGTGGACCGCATCCTGGAGGTGCCCGATTTCCGCGTCGGTGTGCACGCGCGTGCGCGGGTCAGGCACCTTCAGCCGTCCGGAAAGGGCATCAACGTGGCGCGCGGCCTGGCCCGCCTGGGCGTGCACGCACGGGCGGCGGGCTTCGTCGGCCGCGACCAGGCCCAGACGTACGCCGACAGCCTGGGCGCGGACGGGGTGGACTGCGCGCTGTGCACCGTCGGCGGGCGCACGCGCATGAACACGACCATCCTGGACCCGGTCGCTGGCACGACCACGCACCTGCGCGAGCCGGGCTTCGAGGTGGGGCCGGACGACCTGGCGCGCCTGCGGAGTGCCCTCTGCGAGGTGCTGGCGGGGCTGGACCGGCCGACGGCGAGCTTCTCCGGGAGCGTGCCGCCGGGCATGACGCCCGACGACTATGCCGGCCTTCTCGTGGCGTGCCGCCAGGCGGGCGCGCGGCTGATCGTGGACGCCGGCGGCCCGGCGCTGGCCGCGGCGGTTGCCACGGATGTCGTGGACACGCTGAAGCCGAACCTGCTGGAGCTGGGCGAGTGCCTGGGCCGGCCGGTCGGCCCCGACGAGGCGCCGGCCGCCGCAGCCGAGCTGCTCGGGCGCGTGCGCACGGTGCTCGTCACCCTGGGCGCCGACGGCGCCTGGCTGGTGCGCGCCGGGCAGACGATCGGCGGCATCTGCCGTCTGCGCGACGACGAGGTGCGCAACGTCGTCGGCTGCGGCGACGCGTTCCTGGTCGGCTGGCTGAAGGGCGAGAGCCTGGGCGCCGACCCCGCCGAGTCGCTGCGCTGGGCGGTCGCAGCCGGCGCCGCCTGCGCCATGACCGAGGAGACCGTCGGCTACACGTCGGCCGACGTCGAAGCGCTGCGGCCGCGCTGCGAGCCCTGCCCCCCGGCGGGTAGCCCCGGGCGCCCGCCGCCCCGCGGCCGGGGACGCCGGCCATGCACTTGCAGCGGGCGGCCGATGGTGTAGGATGCGCGCTCGCGTCTTGCAGGCGGAATCCCAAGGGAGTTGGCTCGATGGCGAAGATCGCGTTTATCGGCGCAGGGAGCTTCGGCTTCACGCGCGGGCTGGTGCGGGACATCCTGACGTTCCCGCTGCTGAAGGACGCCACGCTGTCCCTGATGGACGTGAACACGGAGCGGCTGGACTTCGCCCGGCGGGCCGTCCAGGCGATCGCGGACAAGGGGCAGTACCCCGCCAGGATCGAGGCGACGATGGACCGCCGCGAGGCGCTCCAGGGCGCCGACGCCGTCGTCTGTACGATACTGGCCGGCGGCGTGAACGTCTGGCGGCACGACATCGAGATCCCCAAGAAGTACGGCGTCGACACGAACATCGGCGACACGCGCAGCGTCTCCGGCATCTTCCGCGCGCTGCGCACGATCCCGGAGATGCTGGCCATCTGCCGCGACATGGAGGAGTTGTGCCCCGACGCACTGCTGCTCAACTACACCAATCCCATGGCGATGCTCTGCCGGGCGATGCAGCGGGAGAGCACCATCCAGGCCACCGGCCTGTGCCACAGCGTGCAGGGGACGGCCGGCATGCTGGCCCGCTGGATCAGGACGCCAATGGACCGCATCGACTACGTCTGCGCCGGCATCAACCACCAGGCATGGTACGTGCGGTTTGAGAAGGACGGCAAGGACGCCTACCCGCTGATCCGCCGGGCGCTGAGGAAGCCGGAGATCTACAACGAGGAGCAGGTGCGCAACGAGATGTTCCTCGCCCTCGGCTACTACGTGACCGAGTCGAGCGGGCACAACTCGGAGTACAACTGGTGGTTCCGCAAGCGCCCCGACCTGATCGAGAAGTACTGCACCCACGGCACGGGCTGGAACCCGGGGGAGTACGCGTACATTCTGAACGAGTACGCATCGCGCCAGAAGACGTGGAAGAAGCAGGTCCGCGAGTGGTTCCGGAAGGGCGCCCCGATCTCGCTGGAGCGCGGGCACGAGTATGCGGCCGCGATCATCAACGCGCGCGTGGGCGGCGAGCCGTTCGAGTTCAACGGCAACGTGCCCAACACGGGCATCATCCCCAATCTGCCCGAGGGCGCGTGCGTCGAGGTGCCCGTCGTGGCCAACAGGCGGGGCATCAACGCCTTCCACGTCGGCCCGCTGCCGCCGCAGTGCGCGGCGCTGAACAACATCAGCATCGCCGTCGAGGAGATGGCCGTCGAGGCGGCCCTCACGGGCGACCCGACGCTGCTCTACCAGGCCATCTGCTACGATCCGCTGACGGCCGCCGTCCTCTCCCTGGCCGAGATCAAGGACATGACGCGCGAGATGCTCAAGAGGAACCGCCGCTATCTGCCGCAGTTCAAGACCATCCGCATCTGAAGGGCGGGCGGCGTCCCGGAACGGAGCCATGATCCGGTTTTCGGCTCAGTACTTCCTCCTGTTCGCCCTGATGGCGGCCTTCAGCCCCTATCTGCAGGTGTTCCTGCAGTCCCTCGGGTTCTCCGAGCGCGAGGTGGGGCATCTGCAGGGCCTTCTGGGGCTGGCCGGCATCTGCGGCCCGATGCTGCTGGGCCGCCTGGCCGACCGCGTGGGGCACCACAAGTGGATACTGGCGGCGGGCCTGGCCGCCTACGCCGCCCTCCTGGTGCCCCTGGCCGGGCCCCCCGGCTTCGCGACGGCGGCCGTGCTGGCGGCGGCGATCGGCTTCGTGCTCCGGCCGGCGATCCCTCTGACGGACGTCCTGGCGGCCGAGGCGCTGCCGGACCCCGTGCACCAGTACGGCCGGGTGCGGGCGTGGGGGAGCGGCAGCTTCGTGCTGTCGCTGCTGGCGTTCCGCGCGTTCCGACTGGTGGACGAGGGTTCGCCCGCCTCGATGATGCGCATGATGGTGCTGACGGCCGGGCTGTGCATCGTCAGTTCGTTCATGCTGCCGGACTCGCGCCCGTCGCGGGTGGCCGATGCGAAGGCAGATCCCGCGAAGGCGCCCGCACGGTTCGTCCCCGCCTTCTGGCTGTTCCTGCTGGCGGCCGGCGCGCAGCGCTTCGGCATGGCCGCCTACTACTCGTTCTTCACGCTCTATCTGCGCGAGACGTTCGCCATGAAGCAGGCGGCGTGGGTCTGGGCGCTCGGTGCGCTGGTGGAGACCCCCGTGATGTTCTTTGCGGGCCGCGCCATCCGGCGGTTCGGGCTCCAGAGGATGCTGATCGCCTCGATGCTCGGGGCCTCGCTTCGGATGGCGATCTACGCGTTCGTCCCGGTTCTGCCGGTCGTGCTGGCCTCGCAGGCGCTGCATGCGCTGACGTTCGGCTTCTTCCACGGGGCCTCCATCGAGTTCCTGCGGCGGGCGGTGCCCGCCGAGCGGCGGGGGCTGGCCATGGCGCTCTACATGTCGCTGACGCTGGGCGTCACGGCCTGGCTGGGCAGCAGCCTCGGGGGGGAGATCATCGAGCGCTGGGGGTATCCGGCGCTGTTCGGCTCCTACGCCCTCGTGCCGCTGGCGGGCGTGGCGCTGATGCTGGCCGCCCGGCGGTCGTTCGCCCGGGCCTGCGCCGAGCCCGCGCCGACCGGCGCGTGAGCCTCCCTTGCGGTCCTCAGGCGCTGCCGGCAGTGTGGCGGGCCAGCCAGGCCTGCAGGTCCTCCGGCGTGTCGATGCCGATGCAGGCGTGGGGCGTGACGCCCACCTTGATGCGGTAGCCGGCGCTGAGGGCGCGCAGTTGCTCCAGGCGTTCGGCCAGTTCCAGGGGGGCGAGCGGCAGCGAGGCGTAACGGAAGAGGAAGTCGCGCCGGTAGCTGTAGATGCCCAGGTGGTGGAGCGCGTTCAGCGGGCCGTTGGCCGCCCACCCGCCGGCGTCGCGCGTGTAGGGGATGGGGCTGCGGCTGAAGTAGAGGGCGCCGCCGCGGGCGTCGGTCACCACCTTGACCACGTTGGGGTCGCGCCACTCCCGCTCGGAGGCGATGGGGTGGGCCAGCGTGCCCATGACGGCGTCGCCGTCGTCGGCCAGCAGGCGTACGACCTGCTCGACCTGCTCGGGGCGGATCTCGGGCTCGTCGCCCTGCACGTTGACGATGATCGCCGCGTCCACGCCGACGGCGGCCTCGGCGATGCGGTCGGTGCCGCTCTGGTGGTCGGGCGACGTCATCCGCGCCTCGCCGCCGAAGTCCTGCACCGCGCGCGCGATGCGGGCGTCGTCGGTGGCCACGATCACGCGGCTCACGGACGGCGCGGCAGCCGCCCGCTCGTAGACGTGCTGGATGATGTACTTGCCCGTGGTCTGACGGGCGGCCTCCAGGATGGGCTTGCCCGGCAGGCGCGTCGAGGCGTAGCGGGCGGGGATGATGGCGACGGCTTTCACGGCGCGGGCGCTCCCGGAGAGAGGTGGCGGCATTCTACCGGTATGCGGCCGGCACGGACAACCGGCGGCTGTGGGGGCGGCGCGCGGGGCCAGACACGGACACACGGACACACGGACAGACACGGACGAACACGGACGGACACGGACACACGGACGTCGTGGGTGGCACGGCGGCCCGCCCCGGCGGGCAAGCCTCCGGCCGCGGGGCAGCAGCCGCCCACGTGCGTCTCATCCCCCCTTGCGCGGACTCCTACGCTCACTGTACGGTCCGGCAGGGGGTCTGTCCATTGTCGACGCGCCTTGAACCGGCCGCGCGGCCCGCGTACATTCTGACCGGGAAGGACCGATTCCTGTCAACGGGAGAGAGGGCGCGATGGCGGAGCCGGCCATCATCAGGGCGGAGGCCGTTGCCGAGGCGACGGCGGGACTCTACCGCCGCATCAACACGCACCTGCGTGCGGACGTGCGTGCGGCGCTTGAGCGGGCGATGGAGCGCGAGACGGCCCCGGTGGCGCGCGACATCCTGGCGGCCCTGCTGGAGAACGAGCGGATCAGCCGGACCGAGGGCGTGCCGCTGTGCCAGGACACGGGGCTGGCCGTCGCCTTTGTGCGCATCGGCAACCGCGTGGTCATCGAGGGCGGCACGGTGCAGGCCGCCATCGACGCGGGCATCCGGCGCGCGGCCGCCGAGCACCCCCTGCGCGCCTCGACGGTGAGGACGCCGCTGGGCCGCGCCAACTCCGGGGACAACGCGCCCGCCATCGTGCACATGGAGCAGTGCGAGGGGCCGCACCTGACCATCGATCTGCTGGCCAAAGGGGGCGGGGCCGAGAACATGAGCCGCACGTTCATGCTGGCGCCTGCGGCCGGCCGGGAGGGCGTGCTGGACGCCGTGGTCGAGACCGTGCGGCAGGCGGGCGCCAACCCGTGCCCGCCCATCATCGTCGGCGTGGGGCTGGGCGGCAACTTCGAGCGGGCGGCTCTGCTGGCCAAGCGTGCGCTGCTGCGCGACCTGGACGGCCCTCAGCCGGACGCGGAACTGGCCGAACTGGAACGCGAGGCCCTGGAGCGCGTCAACCGCCTCGGGATCGGTCCGCAGGGGCTGGGCGGCCGCACGACGGCCCTGGCCGTCCTGTTTGAGCAGGCGCCGTGCCACATCGCCAGCCTGCCGCTGGCCGTGAACCTGGAATGCCACTCCCACCGGCACGGCTCCGTGACGATCCGGGGCACGCGGCCGGGGGAGTAGGAGGGAGAGGATGGGCCGGAAGATGGCGGGAGCACTGGCGGCTGCGGGCCTGCTTCTGATCCTCGGCGCCGTTCTGCTGCTGGGGGTCCTTGCGGTGCGCCGCGGTCTCAGGTCGCCGGCCGTTGAGAGGCGGGCGGCCCCGGCTCCGTCGCTGTCCGGCGTGGTCGAGTATGTCTACGACGGCGACACGATCGAGGTCTCGGGTGTCGGGAAGGTGCGCGTGCTCGGCATCGACACTCCGGACGGGCACAACGAGGAGAAGACGGCCGCGCAGGCGAGCCGCTACGGGCTGACGCCGCCACAGGTGAGGCGCTGGGCGGAGGAGGCGACGGGGCAGGCGATCGCGCGCCTGAAGGGCAGGCGGGTGGTGCTGGAGATCGGCGGCGACCGGCGCGACGACTACGGGCGCACGCTGGCCTACGTGCACGTGGGCGAGGGGGAGCGCGCGGAGGACTTCGGCCTGTTCATGCTCGAGCACGGGTTCGCCGCCGCCTACCGCAGCGGGATGCACAGGCGTCGGGCCGCCTATCTGGCGGCGGAAGAGACGGCGCGCGCCGCCGGGGCAGGCATGTGGCGGGACGCCCGCCCGGGGTCCTGAGCGGCCGCGGGCGGGCCCGTGCGTCAGTGCGTGACGGCCTTCGGTTCGAGGCGTTCCAGCTCGAACGTCAGTTCGTCGTCCAGGACGTCCACGACGATGCGCCCGGAGGTGAACTTGCCCGCCAGGATGCGCTCGCTCAGGGGGTCCTCGACGTACTTCTCGATGGCGCGTCGCAGCGGCCGGGCGCCGAACTCGGGGTTGTAGCCCTTGTCGATGACCAGGTCGATGGCCTTCTTGCGCACGACCAGCTTCATGTCGCGCGCATCCAGGCGCTCGCGGACCTTGTCCAGTTCCAGCTTGACGATCTGGGCCAGGTCGCTGCGGTTCAGGCCGTGGAAGACGATGATGTCGTCGATGCGGTTGAGGAACTCGGGGCGGAAGTGCTTCTCGACCTGCTCCATGAGCTGCTTCTTCATCGTCTGGTAGTCGACTTCCTCGCTCTGTTTGCGGAAGCCGAGCCCGGAGCTGTTCCGTATGACCTCGGCGCCGATGTTGGAGGTCATGATCAGCACGCAGTTGCTGAAGTCGACGCGGCGGCCGAAGCTGTCGGTCAGCCGGCCGTCCTCCATGATCTGCAGCAGCATGTTGAAGACGTCGGAGTGGGCCTTCTCGATCTCGTCGAACAGGACCACGCTGTAGGGGCGCCGCCGGATCCGCTCGGTCAGTTGGCCGCCCTCGTCGTATCCCACGTAGCCGGGCGGTGCGCCGACCAGGCGGGAGACGTTGTGCTTCTCCATGTACTCGGACATGTCGATCTGGATCAGCGCGTCTTCGTTGCCGAACATGAAGCGGGCCAGGGACCGGGCCAGCAGTGTCTTGCCGACGCCCGTGGGGCCGATGAACAGGAAGCTGGCCATGGGCCGCCGGGGGTCCTTCATGCCGGAACGGGACCGCCGGATGGCCCGGCTGACGGCGTTGACCGCCTCGGTCTGGCTCACGACCATGCGGTGCACTTCCTCTTCCATCTGCAGGAGCCGGCTGGCCTCTTCCACTTCGAGGCGGGCCAGGGGCACGCCGGTCATCTTGGAGACGACCTCGCGGATCACGTCCTCATCGACGATGCCGACGACCTCGGCGCTCTCCAGTTCGGCTTCGTCCAGGAGCCGCTGCTCCTGCTGGAGCTTGTCGATCTGGTCGCGGAGGCTGGCGGCGCGTTCGAAGTCCTGCGCCAGCACCGCGTCGTCCTTCTCCGCGGACAGGCGGGCGAGGTCCTGCTGCAGCTTCCTCATCTCCGGTGTGACGGACATGCTGCGCAGCCGCACCAGAGAGCATGCCTCGTCGACGACGTCCAGGGCCTTGTCGGGCAGGAAACGGCCGGTCACGTACTGCGTCGACAGCTCGGTGGCGTCCCGGATGGCCTCGTCGGTGATCTGCACACAGTGGTGCGTCTCGTAGCGTTCGCGCAGGCCCTTGATGATCTCGACGGTCTCGTCGCGCGAGGGAGGATCGACCACGATGGTCTGGAAGCGGCGCTCCAGGGCACCGTCCTTCTCGATGTACTTGCGGTATTCGTCCGGCGTCGTTGCGCCGATGCACTGGAGTTCCCCGCGGGCCAGGGCCGGCTTGAGCACGTTGGAGGCGTCGATGGCGCCCTCGGCGCCGCCGGCTCCGACCAGCGTGTGCAGTTCGTCGATGAACAGGATGATGTTGCGGGCCTTGACGACCTCCTGCATGACGGCCTTGATCCGCTCCTCGAACTGGCCGCGGTACTTGGTGCCGGCCACCATCAGTGCCAGGTCCACCACAACGATGCGGCGGTCGCGCAGCAGGCGCGGCACATTGCTGTTGACGATGTCCTGGGCGAGCCCCTCGACGATGGCCGTCTTGCCGACGCCGGCCTCGCCGAGCAGCACGGGGTTGTTCTTCTTGCGGCGGCAGAGCACCTGGATGACGCGTTCGATCTCGTGCTCACGGCCGATGACGGGGTCCAGCTCGCCGGCGCGTGCCTGCATGGTGAGGTCGCGGCCGAAGGAGTCGAGCGCGGGCGTCTTGCTCTTGCCGGAGGGGGCGCGGGCGTCCTGTTCCTCGCCCTCCTCGTCGTCCAGTTCGGGCCCGAGCAGCTCCATGACGCTCTCGTGCACTTCTTCGTACTCGACACCCAGGTTCATCAGCACCTGGGCGGCGGGGCTGTCCTCGGCGCGCAGCAGGCCGAGCAGGATGTGTTCGGTGCCGACGTAGTTGCGGCCCATCCGTTTGGCCTCTTCGGCGGCGTACTTGCACGCCTCCTGGGCCATGGGGGCCAGGTTCGCCTCGCGGCCGGTCGAGACGACGTCCGAGCCGTCGCGCACGACCTTCTCGACCTCCAGGCGGATGCGCTTGGGGTCCACCCCGAGCCTCTGCAGCACGGTGGCGGCCACCCCGGAGCCCTCGCGCACGAGGCCGAGCAGCAGGTGCTCGGTGCCGATGTACTGGTGGCCCATCCGCTGGGCTTCCAGCCGGGCGCCGCGCAGGACCTTCTGGGCCTTTTCCGTCAGCTTGTCGAACATCTACTCGCTCCCCGGCAACGCGACTCAACCCATTGCCAGCCGGTTTCTTACGTATGTCGCTCTCAATTCGTTCCGGACACTGCTGTCCAGGACTCTGCCTTCCATTGTCTGCAGATGGGCCGGCAATGTCAAGAGGAGCAGATCGTTGAGGGCCGCCAGCGACGGGGCCGTCAACTGGCCCGTCTCGACGCCCATCCGCACCTGCGAGATGAAGCTCAGCGCCTCTTCCGAGGAGATGGTGCGCGCCGAGCGGAGCAGGCGGAACGCGTGTTCGATGCGGCGGCGAAACTCCTCGGGGTGATCGTCGCGCAGGGCCGTGCGCGCGTCCCGCTCCATGCGGGCCACCGTGCGGGCCGCCGTCAGCACCAGGCTGACCAGTTCTTCCTCCCCGGGGCCGAGCGAGGTGTGGTTGGACAACTGGTAGAAGTCGCCTGCCCCGTGTGTGCCCTCGCCGTAGACGCCCCGGAGCGTCAGGCGTTCCTCGCGCGCCAGGGCGAGCACGCGGTCCATCTCCTGGGCCATCACGAGGCCGGGCAGGTGGAACATCACACTGGCCCGCAGGCCGGTGCCCACGTTGGTGGGGCAGGCGGTCAGGTAGCCCCATTGCGGGGAGAAGGCGAACGGCACGCGGCCGGAGAGCAGGTCGTCGAACGCGTCCGCCCGGTCGTAGACTTCCTCGAGGCACAGGCCGCCCCGCACGAACTGGATGCGCAGGTGGTCCTCCTCGTTGACCATCACGCTGATGCGCTCGGCGTCATCGAAGGCCACGCCCCGCACCCAGTCGGCCTCGGCGTGCTCGCGGCTGACCAGCCGCCGCTCCACCAGCAGATCCAGCGTGAGGGGGTCCAGCCCGTCCAGGCGGACGTACTCCAGCGGCGGGTCGGGTGCGGCGGCCAGCACGGCGTGGCGCAGCACCTCCTCGATGCGCGCCTTCTGGTGGGGCGAGGCACGGCCCACGAACGGGTAGCCCTCGACGTTCCGCGCCAGCCGAACGCGGCTGCTCACGACGACGTCGTCTTCCGGGCCGCCCCGGAGCCATTCGACGGGCCTATCCTTCAGGCGGGCGAGGTCCATCCTGCTCCAGCTTTCCTATGCGGTCGCGCAACTCGGCGGCCAGTTCGTAGTTCTCCTGGGCGATCGCCCGTTGCTGCTGCCTGCGCAGCGAACGCACGCGGCTGTGCACGGCAGCCTCCGGGCCCTCGCGGGGCGGCGTCTTGCCCCCGTGCTGCGAGGCGCCGTGCACGCGCTCCAGGAGGAGGCCCAGCGGCTCTGCAAACGCCTCGTAGTCGTTGGGACAGCCCAACTGCATGTGCTGGCGGAACTCCAGGTAGTCGATGCCGCACAGGGGACAGCGCGGGACGATCTGCTCCTGCAGCTCCGGCACCACGGCGGCGATCAGGCGCCGGAACGCGGCGTCCATCTTGCGCGCGCCGTCCTCGGTGCCGGCGTGGCATTCGTCGCAGAGGTGCTGCTGGCGGCAGGTGCCGTCCACGAAGTCCGTCAGGTGCCACGTGGCCCGGCGCTTCCCGCACTTCTCGCAGACATGGTCATCCTCCATCGTCCGGCTCCTCCCCGGCCGCCGGCGGCAGGTAACTGGCCGCGCAGCGGTCGGACTCCCAGCACGTCACGCGCCGCACCGACACCCCGGCGGGCAGTTGCGATGCCAGCCGTTCGGCGATGTGGCGGCACAGGTTCTCCGTCGTCGGGTTGACCTCGTCGAACGGCGGCAGTTCGTTCAGGTAGCGATGGTCCAGTTCCGACAGGGCCGCGTCCAGCAGCCGCCTCAGCTCGCGGAAGTCGATGACCATGCCCAGTGCGTCCAGTCCGGCGGCGCGCACACGCACCTGCACGCGCCAGTTGTGGCCGTGCAGGCGTTCGCAGTCGCCCGGGTAGCCGCGCAGGCAGTGCGCGGCCGCAAAATCGGCTTCGATGCTGAGTTCGTACATGGGCCAGGCCAGTCTGGAGGCTGCCGGGATCGGGCCGCTGTCTTCATTGTATGGACGCCCGTCGGGGGCGTCAAGACGCGGCAGGCGGCGCCGCGCGCCGGCCCGTCATTCCGCATGGTCCACGATGGCGCGGCAGAGGGCGTCGACGCGATCCCGCATGGACCCGGGGCGGGATGTGTTGACCAGGATCGAGAAGGCGACCTCCGTGCCGCTGCGCGTGCGCGCGTAGCCGCTCAGGGCGCCCACGCCGTTCAGGTAGCCCGTCTTCGCCCGCACGGCGCTGCGGTACGGTTCGCGCGTCAGGCGGCCCCGCAGGGTGCCTTCCTCGGCGGGCGCGGCCAGCATGTCGGCGAACCGCGTGCCGGACGAAGTGCGGCTCATGTGCAGGAGCAGGGCGCAGATCAGCTCCGGCGTCAGTTCGTTGGCGCGCGACAGGCCGCTGCCGTCGGCCAGGCGGAAGGCGTCCTCCCCGAGGCCCATCTCCCGCAGCAGGGCGCCGGCCCGGGCCGTGCCGGTCTCCCAGGAGCCGCGCCCGGCCGTCTCGGCGCCGATCGTCTTGAGCACCTGTTCGGCCACGTGGTTGTGGCTGCGCGTCAGCATGGCCTGCAGGACGGCCGGCAGGGCGGCGCTGCGAACGCAGAGAGGCTCGGCGTCCGCCGGCGCGCCGGCGGGTGCCGCGCGTGCCCGGCCCCGCACCGCCACGCCCTCCCGCTCCAGCACGTCCCGGAGCACGCAGGCGGCGTACAGCGCCGGATCGGGCACGGTGACCGGGTGCGAGTAGACGGGCGCGTGCACGCGCACGGACCCGCCGACCTTCAGCACGTCGGCGTCCCGGTCCCGGTCGAACCAGATGGCGTGCCGCGAGGCGTGCGTCTCGCACACGACGTCCACGCGCAGCGGCGCGGCGGCGGGCTCCAGGGTGACGCGCGCCGGCTGCCCGGGCCGGTCGCCGGGCAGCACGTGCACGGTCACGCAGTTGTCGTTGATCGCCACGGCCGAGACCGTGCCGTAGTACCAGTTCCAGACCGGGTACCGGTCCCAGTCCGGATGGCGCCGAACGGTGTCGAAGAACGATTCGTCGGCGACCACGTCGCCCTCGATGCGCTCGATGCCCCGGGCCTTGAGCACGCGTGCCCACCGGCGGAAGATGTCGGCGGCGTCCTCCGGCTCATGCCGGCCGCCCAGCGTCGGATCGCCGCCGCCGCGCAGGATCAGGTCGCCCTCCAGGACGCCGTTCCGGACCGGCCCGCCGCCGTAGAGGGCCGTGCGGAACTCGTAGTCCGGCCCCAGGGCCTCCAGGGCGGTGGCCGCCGTGACGAGCTTCATGTTCGAGGCCACGATGAAACGGCGCGCGGCGTTGTGCGCGTAGATCACGCGGCCGCTGCCCAGGGCCGTCACGTGGACGCCGACCTCGTCCTTGCGCAGGTCCAGCCTGCGCAGCGTGCTCTCGATGGCCGAGGCCAGGCGGGTTCCCTCCCCCGCCGCGCCGGCCGCCGGCAGCGGCAACAGGAGGGCGGCCACCAGGGCCGGCCATATCCCGGGCCGTCGTGTGCGTGCGGACACCATGCGTCTCCTGAGCGATTCGAGGACCCTCCGGACATTGTGCGGCAAGTGCGGGGCGGGATTCAAAGAGCCATGCCCCGCGTGGTTCGCGGCGGGCGCCTGCGGTAGAATGTGCCCATCCGTTTCGCACGTCTCCCGAACGAGGGATTCTCCCATGGTGGAAAAGGACGCGGTCCTCAAGGTCGTGCGCGCGCGCAACTACCGGCAGATGAACACGGAGGAACTGGCCCGGCGCCTTGGAGTCGAGCGGCCCGACCTGGCGGGGTTCACCGGGATGCTCTCCGAGCTGGAGCGCGAGGGGTTCCTGGTGCGTGTGAAGAAGAAGCACTGGGTGAATCCGGAGGCGGCGGGCCTGCTGACCGGGCGCCTGCAGGGCAACGCGCGGGGCTTCGGGTTCGTGCGCCCCCTGCTGGGCGAAGGGGAGGACGTCTACATCGCCGAGGAGGACCTGAACGGGGGCATGGACGGGGACCTGGTCGTCGTGGACACGAGCCGGCAGGCCGCGGCCCGACGCCGCAGCGGCGGAAAGGGGCGGGGGCCTGCCGGGCGGATCATCAAGGTGCTGGAGCACCACAACACCCACGTGCTCGGCACCTTCGTGCCGGGCAAGCGGTTCGCCCGGGTCACGCCGGACAACCCGCGGCTGTTCCGGGACATCTACGTGTCGCCGGCCGACGCCCTGGAGGCCCGCGAAGGCGACCAGGTGCTCGTGGAGGTGACCTCCTGGCCCTCGCTGCGGCACAACGCGGAAGGGGAGGTGAAGGAGGTCATCGGCCGACCCGGGGATCCGGGCGTCGACGTCCGGTCGGTGATCCTGGAGTTCGGCCTGCCGCGCGAGTTCCCGCCCGCCGTGCTGGCCGCCGCCGAGCAGGTGCCCGACGATCCGCCTGCCGAGCAGGGCGCCGGCCGACATGACCTGCGCCGGCACACGACCGTGACCGTCGACCCCGAGGACGCCAAGGACTTCGACGACGCGCTGTCGTTCTACCGCGATCAGGACTCGGGCCGCCGCGTCGTCCTGGTGCACATCGCCGACCTGTCCTTCTACGTGCAGCCGGGCGATCCGATCGACCGGGAGGCCCACTCCCGGGGCTGCAGCGTCTACCTGGCCAGCGACGTCGTCCCCATGCTGCCGCCGCGCCAGAGCAAGGAGGTGTTCAGCGTCGTTCCGGGCAGGGACAGGCTGGCCAAGACGGTCGTGCTGGAGTTCGACGAGGCCGGCGAGCTGCGCGACTACTCCCTGTGCCACTCGGTCATCAACGTGGACCGCCGGTTGACCTACACGGAGGTGCAGGCGGCCCTGGAGGCGGCCGAGGCCGAGGAGCCGGCCGCTGCGGCGGCCGCCGAGCGTCTGCCGGACGACATCTGGTCGCTCCTGACCGGCCTGGACGCACTGGCCGGCCAGCTCAGCGCCCGGCGCCAGGAGAGGGGCTCGATCGACCTCGATCTGACCGAGTACGCCGTCAACGTCGACCAGGACGGGCGGGTCGTGAGCGTCTCACAGGTCGTGCGGGACCGCTCGCACCGGCTGGTCGAGGAGTTCATGCTGGCGGCCAACTGCGCCGTGGCCGAGTTCATGCGGCGGCACAGGCTGCCGGCGCTCTACCGGATCCATGAGCCGCCGCCGGAGGAGGACCTCAAGGAGTTCGCCGCCTTCCTGCGCACCGTCATGAGCCGGAAGGTCGACGTGCTGGACCGCCGCCAGCTTCAGGACCTCCTGGCCGAGGTGGCCGGCACCCATCTGGCCGAGGCGGTGAACATGCAGATGCTGCGCACGATGCAGCGCGCCGTCTACAGCCCCGACTGCCGGCCGCACTTCGCGCTGCACTTCGAGCGCTACTGCCACTTCACCTCGCCCGTGCGCCGTTACCCGGACCTGGTCGTGCACCAGATACTGGACCAGTTCCTGGCCGGCAAGCAGAGCGCCGCCTCCCTGCGCAACCGGTGGAAGGACCGCCTGCCCAACATCGCCTCGCACTGCAACGCGATGCAGGAACGGGCCGACGAGGCCGAGCGCGAGATCGTCAAGATCAAGCTCCTGCGCTACCTCGAAGACCACGCCTCCGAGGTGTTCGATGCGGTGATCACCGGGGTGCAGGAATACGGCCTGTTCGTGCGCCTGGACGACTACTCCGTCGAGGGGCTCATCAAGGTGCAGAACATCGGCGGCGACTTCTACCGCTACGACGAGCGGCGGCGGGCGCTCGTGGGCACGCGCACGGACCGTGCCTTCCGCCTGGGACAGCCCCTGCGGGTGACGGTCGAGCGCATCAACATGGCCCGGCGACAGCTTGACCTGCTCCTGGCCGAGTAGCCGTCCGGCCCGCTCAGAACTCCAGCACCGTGCCGGCGTTGACCTTCCGGTAGGTGTCCGGGAAGCGGGCGATGACCTCCGCCGTGCGCTGCGTGCAGTGGCAGGGCGCCACGAACGGGATGCCGTCCAGCGCCTCCAGCCGGTCCGAGTCATGCAGGCCGCCGAGCACCGCGTGGATCTCGCCGAACCGGCGCGCCGCCTCGATCAGCTTGTGCACGCCCGGGTGCGAACAGCCGACCACGAGCACGATCCCCTTGTCGGTCTCCAGGGCGAGGGCCTGCTCCCACGCCACGCCCTCGACCGGGCCGGTGCTGTGCATGCCGGGGGATATCTCACGCGGCTCGGTGACCTCCCGGATCGTCATCTTGCCGGCCAGCGTCCGCGCCTCCGGGCCGAAGGTGGGCAGGATGAACAGCTCGGCGCGGGTGTTGTTCGCACTGATGTAGGCCAGCCCGTCCCGGTGGTCGTCGTGGTCGTGCGAAAGGACCACCTTGTCGATCGAGTCCGGATCGACGCCGGCGTGCTCCATGTTGAACTGCAGGACTGCGGGGTCTGTGCCCGTGTCGAAGAGCACGCGCTCCTTGCCGTCGATCAGGCAGGCGAACCCCCAGTGCGCCCGGTAGCCGTCGGACGCGGTGTTGTCGTACACGATGTGCAGTCTCATGTCTTCCTCCCCGAAGAAAGGCGCCGATGGGGGCACGCTACCCGTTCGGTCGGCGTCGTGTCAACCGCAGGATAGCGGCCGAGGGCCGGTGCAGCGCAGAACGTCTTCTCAACCACGACGGCATGGCGAGCACGACGATGGGCACGGCGAACGGCCCGCGGGCCTCCCCGAATGTCATGTTGAGGCGCCTCTGCGTTGGGCGCCGAAACATCTCGCCGCTGCCCATACAACGCGGAAGCACCAAAGCCGAACCCTCCTTTCACAAATCCCAGGCCACAATCCTCAGCGTCCGAACCGAGCCCCATGTGCAGGAGGCGACACGGCGAGGTCCTTCAGGCCGCCTGAGCGGCCTTCAGGATGACACCCGAGGGGGGCTTCGCCACACGCGCCGCAGTCACGCCCCCGAATGTCATGTTGAGGCGCCTCTGCGTTGGGCGCCGTGAGGCATACTCGATTCCCAGGACTTCGTCCTGGCAGGGCAACGCAATGCGCGAGCCCACCGCGTCCGATGTTGCGGCTGACCGGCGGCTACCAGAGCAGAACGCGCATGCCTTCTTCACCATGCGGACGGCGAAGGTGTTCGAGGAGGCTGGCGAGCCGCTCGACTGCAAGACCATCGTCGAGCGCGCCTTCCAAGCCGGCTACTGGCAGTCCGACGGCACGACGCCGGCGGCTACGGTCTACAGCGCAATCCTGCGGGAGATCCAGAAGAAGGGCGACGAGGCCCGCTTCCGCAAGGCGGCGCGCGGTAGGTTTGAGTTTGCGGGATATCATCATCCGTCTCCCAAAGCCCCGGCCGCCTGCCCGCCACACGAACGGCGGGCAAGGGTCGGGGCTTCTTCTTCGGGGGCTCCTGCCAAACAAAAAGCCCGACGCGCGGAAAGCGGTTGTCACCGCGCCATCGGGCTTGACCATTTGATGCCTGAGGCCATATCCGTCAGGCTTGATTCGTCAACGCTTTGCAGGCGAGCAGCATACGGGCAGGCGGCGGGGCAGTGCTCCCGCACTTGGGCTGACCGCTGATTCGCTTGCTGAATCTAATGCGTTGGCTCATCAAAGCTGAACTGAACCCGGTACCTCATAAGTTTCAGATTCGGGATCGCTGTTGCAGCACAACGGATAGGCTCCGGGAAGTCACTGGCAATGAGTATCCCACGCACTTGCCCCTTCTGCTGGTATAAGCCGATGTATCGTGCGATCTGCCCAATGGCTGCATCCCTCGCCTCGCCAACTTTGACTTCGATCACCGTAGTGATCCCATTGGCGTCAAGGGCCTCGATATCGACTCGGCCAACGTCCGTGGAGACCTAGCGAGCAACATATTCCATCCCAGGCTCGATTTGAGCGAGATTCTGGACCAGATGGCCTTCCAGATCGCGTTCAAGACCTATGCTGGACTGCAGCAGATCATCCGGTCCCTCTTCCGATTCAACCTCATCTCCAGGCTGCCACTCATTCGGCCCGTGTGTCTTCTCGTCGTACAGCACGAATGTCCCGTCCGAGTTCTTGTACAGGTATCGATCAGCGAATGGGTGGTGGATGTATGCTTTCGGGTTGTTGACCTGGCAGGCGTACAAATGCGCTTGGACGGACGACGTCTTCCACTGGCCGGGGTAGTGCTCAGCAATGGCGCGTCTTACCATTTCGCCAGTAACAGGGCCATCCGCCGCCTGGACGTACTGCTTGATCGCTTCAGTCAATGTCATCGCTCTCCCCTTGTTCCGCGAGCGCCACCAGATTGGCGGCAAACTCTGCCCGTCTTCGGGTCATCCACGCGTTGGCCGGTCAGGGAAGGAAGTCGGCGGTTCTGGCCAGCTTCTCGGGGAGGTACTTCTCGATGACCATGTTGAGGCCGTGCTTGGCGAATGCCTGCTGCTCGACCCTCTGGCCGAGCTTGAGCATCTTCTGGATGGCCTTCTGCCACGGCTTGTGATGGCGGAAGAAGGGGTCGTTCTTCATCAGGTCCTTCGCGCGCTTGATGTCGACTTCGGCGAGCGGGTGGGTGGGCAGGTCGTACTGCTCAATGTCGTAGGGCGTCACGCCGAGGAACGTGGCATGCGGCACGCAGAAGAACTCGTTGATGTGGGCGGCGTTGCCGCTGCCGACCTTGAGCGTGCGGTAGATGTTGCCGTAGCCGTAGGGGTCGCCGTCGACGAAGGCATAGACGGGGATCTTGCGCGTCTCGCTCAGGCGGCGGATGAACCGGCGGCAGGCGCGCGTGGGCACGCCGCCCATGGAGACGAGCACGCAGTTCGCCTCGCGCCAGAACGAGTGGTTGTTGAGCCGCTGGAACATGCCGGCGGTCTCGATGGCCAGGATGAACTTCGCCTTCGTGCGGAACTCCAACTCCTCGACGCTGATGGGCACGGAGTAGGCGCCGCTGCCGAACCGCGTGCAGTCGATCTCGATCCGTTCGCCCGTGGTGCGGTCGTGGTCGATGACGACGAGCGCCCCGGCGACCTCGCCGCCTTTTTCTTCGGGGATGAATCCGAGCTGCTCACGGTTGACGCGGAAGAGGGCCTCGATGTCCTCGATGACGGTGTCGGATTCCGGTTGCTGCTCGAAGCGGGCCTCGCCCCAGTTCTTGGAGACGTAGTAGGCCTCTCGCTTGGTCACCTCCTCGTCGGACTCGATGGCCTCCTTCGAGAGCGCCATCATGCGGAGGGTCTGGGCGAAGGTCTTGACCGTGTTGTACGTCAGGGTGCGGGTGATCTGCGCCTTCTTCAGGCGGAAGAAGCCGTCCTTCTCGTCATAGGCCACGTTGCTCAGGGCCCGCTTGGGCAGCCTGAGCGTGGGCTTCTGGCCCCTGTCGATGCGGCTGCTGATGCCGTCGGCGCACTGGATGATCGCGTTCCGGGTCTTGTTGTCGTCCATCGCGACCTTCTGCTCCAAGGGAAGTCAGTCCATTCCGAACGTCAGCATAGGGCTGCGGCGGGGCCGAAATCAACTCCTCGTTCGCCCCGCGCCGGTGGGCGGCGGGGACGAAATCGTCTGGCTCCCGGCGCGCCCATCGAGTATCATGAAGAGGGTGCGGAGGGCAGGGTACCGCGCCTCCGCCGTGCCGCCGTCCGAGGTCATTCGAGGGGTGTCTGAGGATGCGCATCGTCATACGCGCCGGTGGGATTGGGACGCGTCTGTGGCCCTGGAGCCGGTCGGCCCGTCCGAAGCAGTTTCTGCCGCTCACCGAGGGGCGGAGCCCCGTTCAGGTTGCCTATGATCGCTTCCGACAGTCCGGCCTGGCCGGGCCGGATGAGATCTACGTTTCGGTGGGCAAGGACAGCCTGGACCTGGCGTTGAGCCAGTTGCCCGACGTCGAGCGTGACCAGTTCATTGTCGAACCCGTCCTGCGGGACACCGCGGCCGCCGTGGGGCTGGAGACCGTCTACGTGACCGCCCGCGGGGGCGAAGGCATCATCGCCAGCCTGGGCAGCGACCACTACGTGGGCCGGCCGGAGGTGTTCACGCGGGCGCTCGGGGCGGCCGAGACCTTTCTGAAGAAGCACCCCGGCTACCTGGTGGCGATCGCCTGCGAGCCGACGCGCGTCGAGACGAACTACGGCCACATCCGCAAGGGCGAGGTGCTGGAGGAGTGCGACGGCCTGCCCGTCCATCTTGTCACCGAGTTCGTCGAGAAGCCGGAATACCGCCTGGCGGAGTCGTATACGGCCAGCGGCGACTATCTGTGGAACGCCAACTTCTTCGTCTGGACCTCCGAGACGCTCCTGAAGCGGTTCCGACGCCTGGAGCCGGAGATGCACGAGGACCTCATGGAGCTGCGGGAGGCCCTGCAGCGGGGCGACTTCCGCGAGGCGCTCCGCGTCGTCTACTCCCGCATCAAGAAGGTGGCCATCGACTACGCCGTCCTGGAGCCGACGGCCAGGGAGGGGCAGATGGCCGTCATCCCCGTCGCCATGGAGTGGAGCGACATCGGGAGCTGGGCCACCCTGACCGACGCCTACCCGCCCGACGAAGACGGGAACCTGTTCCTGGGGCCCGTGCTGGCCGACGAGACGTTCGACACGACCGTCGTGGTCCGCAACCCGGAGCGCAGGATTGTGGCGACCATCGGCGTGGAGGGCCTGGCCGTCGTGGACACGGGCGACGCGCTGCTCATCTGCCCGAAGGACCAGTGTGCCAAGGTGAAGCGCCTCGTCGAGCGAATGAAGAAGAGCGAACAGTGGCGCGACCTGGTCTGAGCCGGCACCCGCCGTTGTGCACAGACGGACTTTAGGGACCGCAGAGGACGCAGAGGACGCGGAGAACGGCAACGGCGGAGAACGGCAACGAACGGCACGGAAGGCAACGGAGGGTAACGGACGGCAACGGACGGCAACGGACGGCAACGGACGGCTACGGACGGCTACGGGGTGGCAACGGAAGGGACGGACGGGGACGGACGGCAACGGGGGGGCAACGGAAGGGACGGACGGCTACGGACGGCAACGGGGGGCAACGGAAGGGGCGGACGGGGACAGACGGCAAGAGGGGACATCAGAGGGAGCGGGGGCACATATCCTGTGTTTGGCTCTTTGCCGTTCTCTGCGCCCTCTGCGTTCTCTGCGGTGAATCAAGCCGTTGCGGTGAACGCGCGCGTGCCTTGACGGTTCCGGCGACGGTCCGATAGAATGGGGCGCGTCGTTGAGCCTTTCCGCACGCCGACTTGCGCGGTCGTCGCAGGGAGTGCCGATCCGTGGTCCAGGTCAGGGATACGCCGGACGGTCTGGCCGTGCCTCTGCTGGTGGAGCCGGGCGCCGGCCGAAACCGGATCTACGGCGAGCACGACGGCCGGCTGAAGCTGTCGATCACGACCGCGCCCGAGCGCGGCAAGGCCAACAAGGCCGTCTGCCGGTTCCTGGCCGATGCGCTGGGCGTCAGCAAGTCGCAGGTGCGCGTGCTTTCCGGGCACCACTCCCGGTTCAAGGAGGTGTTGATCGAGCGCGTCGGCCGCGACGCGCTCGACGCCATTATCGGTTGAGCCGACCCCGTGGGGGTTCGGCGGCCGCCTCCCGCCCCGGCCAACGGCTGCAGTCCGTCTGTCCCTGCTTGGAAGAGAGTCACACGTGTTTCGCAGAGTGGATACTCAGGTCTCGCTGGTAGACGTCGAGCATCAGATGCTGCGGTTCTGGGACGAGGGCCGCATCTTCGACAAGCTGCGGCGCCAGAACGAGGGCAAGCCCCGCTGGTCCTTCCTGGACGGCCCCATCACGGCCAACAACCCCATGAAGGTGCACCACGCCTGGGGCCGCACGTACAAGGACGTCTACCTGCGCTACCACGCCATGACCGGCCATGAGCAGCGCTATCAGAACGGCTTCGACTGCCAGGGCCTCTGGGTCGAGGTCGAGGTGGAAAAGGAGCTGGGCTTCCAGAGCAAGCGCGACATCGAGGAGTACGGAGTCGCCCGGTTCGTCGAGAAGTGCAAGGAGCGCGTCCGCAAGTTCGCCGCCATCCAGACGGAGCAGTCCATCCGGCTCGGTTACTGGATGGATTGGGACGACTCCTACTACACGATGACGGACGAGAACAACTACACGATCTGGGCCTTCCTCAAGAAGTGCCACGACCGGGGGCTCATCTACATCGGCCGCGACAGCATGCCCTGGTGCCCCCGCTGCGGCACGGGCATCAGCCAGCACGAGATGCACGAGGGCTACGAGGACGTGACCGACGAGGCCGTCTTCGCGCGCCTGCCGCTGCGGGGGCGCGAGGGGGAGTACCTGCTCGTCTGGACCACGACGCCGTGGACGCTCTCGTCCAACGTCGCCTGCGCCGTGCATCCGGAGCTGACCTACGCCCGTGTGCGCCAGGACGGCGACGTCTACTACATCGCCCAGACCTGCCTGCACGAGATGAAGGAACGCGGTGCCATCGAGGTGCTCGGCACGCTCGTCGGCGCCGAGATGGTCGGGTGGACCTACGACGGCCCGTTCGATGAGCTGCCGGCCGCCGCTGAGGCCGTCGCCGCGCACCGTGTGGTCGCCTGGGACCTGGTGACCGGCACCGAGGGCGCGGGCATCGTCCACATCGCGCCGGGCTGCGGCAAGGAGGACTTCGACCTCGGTCGCGAACTCGGCCTGCCCGTCGTGGCGCCGATCGACGAAGAGGGCGTGTTCCTGGACGGTTTCGGTCCGCTGACCGGCCGCGCCGCGTCCGACGTGGTCGAGGTCGTGTTCGCAAGTCTGCGCGAGAAGGGCCTCTACTACAAGCGACAGCCGTACACCCACAGCTACCCCCACTGCTGGCGCTGCAAGACGCCGCTGCTGTTCCGCAATGTCGAGGAATGGTACATCGACATGTCGTGGCGGACGGAGATACGCGACGTGGCCCGGCAGATACGCTGGATTCCCGAGTGGGGGCTGGACCGCGAGCTGGACTGGCTGGCCAACATGCGCGACTGGATGATCTCCAAGAAGCGCTACTGGGGCCTGGCGCTGCCCATCTGGCGCTGCGAGTGCGGCTGGTTCGACGTCGTCGGCAGCAAGGAGGAGCTGAAGGAGCGCGCCGTCGAGGGTTGGGACGAGTTCGAGGGCAACTCCCCGCACCGCCCGTGGATCGACGCCGTCAAGGTCGCCTGCCCGAAGTGCGGCAAGCGTGTCAGCCGCATCCCGGACGTGGGCAACCCGTGGCTCGACGCCGGCATCGTTCCCTACTCGACCGTGCGCTATCGCGAGGACCGCGACTACTGGGCGAAGTGGATCCCCGCCGACTTCGTCACTGAGTGCTTCCCGGGCCAGTTCCGCAACTGGTTCTACGCGCTGCTGGCGATGAGCACGATGATGGAGGGCATCCCGCCGTTCAAGACGCTGCTCGGCCATGCGCTCGTGCGCGACGAGCAGGGACGGGAGATGCACAAGTCGTGGGGCAACGCCATCGAGTTCGACGAGGCGGCCGAACGCATGGGCTGCGACATCATGCGCTGGGTCTTCTGCCGCCAGAACCCCGTCAACAACGTCAACTTCGGCTGGGACATCAGCCAGCAGACCGAGCGGAAGGTCTTCAACACACTCTGGAACGTCTACGCGTTCTTCAGCAACTACGCGCGGCTGGACGAGTTCGACCCCGCCGCGGAGCCCGTGCCGTACGGTGAGCGGCCGGACATGGACCGCTGGCTGCTGAGCGACCTCCAACTGCTCGTGCGCACCGCCAACGAGCGCATGGAGGACTACGACGTCGCCGCGCTCGTGCGCCGCGCGGAGAAGCTCATCGACGACCTGTCGAACTGGTACGTCCGCCGCAGCCGGCGCCGCTTCTGGCGCGCGCGCGACGAGGACGACCGGGACAAGCTGTCCGCCTACCAGACGCTCTACGAGACGCTCGTGACGCTCTGCAAGGTCCTGGCGCCTGTCATCCCGTTCCTGACCGAGTACATGTACCTCGACCTCGTGGCCGCGCAGGACCCCGAGGCGCCCGAGAGCGTGCACCTCTGCGAGTACCCGCAGCCCCGGGCGGACCTGATCGCCGAGGACCTGAGCCGCGACATGGACGTCGTGACCTCCGCCGTGACGGCCGTGCTGGGGCTGCGCATGCAGGAGCAGCTCCGCGTGCGCCAGCCGCTGTCCGGGCTGGTCGCCGTCACCGCCGACCCCGAGAAGCAGGCGGCGCTGCGCCGTTTCGAGGGCCCGCTGCTCGACGAACTGAACATCAAGGCGCTCCTGGTGCAGTCAGACGCCGGCGAGCTGGAGAGCTTCGAGTTGGTGCCCAACATGCGGGCGCTCGGCCCGAAGCACAAGTCCGAGGCCGGCAAGGTGGCCCAGGCCCTCAAGGCCCTGGATCCCGCCGAGGCCGCGCGAACGGTCCAGGCCGGGCAGGACCTGCTCGTCGAGGTGGACGGGCGGGAAGTGCGGGTCGCACCTGAGGACGTGGAGGTCCGGCGTCTGACGCCCGAGAACCAGGCCGTGGCCGAGGCGGGGGGCATCATGCTCGTCCTCAACACGGAGATCACGCCGGCGCTGCGCGACGAGGGCTGGGCGCGCGATACCGTCCGCCACGTGCAGCAGCTCCGCAAAGACGCCGATCTGAACATCGAGGATCGCATCCGTTTCAGCTACGCGACCGATTCGGCCGAGTTGGCGGCGGCCGTCGAGGCCTGGCGCGAGTACATCATGGCGGAGACGCTTTCGGTCAGCATGGCGGCCGGCCCAGGCGAGGGCGAGACGAAGACCGTGCGTATCGGCGACGGCGAGATGACCATCAGCCTGGCCCGTGCGGAGGGGCAGTAGCGCCGGCCTCCGGCCGGCAGTGGGGCGGGCATCCTGCCCGCCCGACGTTCC